>JAEUTU010000120.1 GCA_016786925.1 Bacteroidia bacterium | reverse complement strand
TTCCTATAATATTCACAAAACCAGCCTTGTGCGCCATCAATTAAAAATTGTTAATAAGTTATTTGGAGTACAAAGAAACAAAATATATCTTTGCACCGCAATTTAAAAAGCTAATCAGGGCTTTTTGTTCTTTAAAACAGTTGATTTAGCAGATATATTTAGGGTTGCATTCGCCAATGGCGAATCGTTGGGCTCATATCCGCCTGAGGCGGACGTCCGTTCGAGTAATCTGATAATAAAAAGAAAACGTTCTTAAAAATATATTGCGGGGTGGAGCAGTTGGTAGCTCGTTGGGCTCATAACCCAAAGGTCGTCCGTTCGAGTCGGGCCCCCGCTACTACAAAGCGATTCAGAAATGAGTCGCTTTTTTTGTTTAATACAATTAACTAATTGGATAAAATTTCAAAAGGTTGTTCGTTCGATCCCGATAGCTATAGGGAGGGCATGTATACATTTGAATGACACAGAACAACTTCTTATTATTTTCACTTTTCCGGGAAAATAAACCTTTTTACTTCTTCATTTTAATAAAATCATCTAAAGTGTTACATGGTAAAATGCTGCCTTTTGCTTTTACATTAGCAATAAAATCATCACACTCCTTTTTGGAAAAAATTTTACTTTTGAATGCATGTAATAAAATATCCATTGTTGTTAAATAAGTTATTCCATTCGACTTACAAAAGACACTTATGTCTTTTAAATTACTACTTGCGATAAATTGTTTTTGATACTTGGCCACTGCCATACATGCACTTTCTCCTTCCCCAAATTGTTTGGTTAATAATGCATATTCTTTTATTATTTCCATCTGTTTTGGAAAAGGAATAACAGGAACTTTAGTCATAGCAAGAAAATTATTGACAATCGTCTCAATACTTTTACTTCTACATAATTCATTTTTCACTTTATCCAACATAACAAATCGTTTTGGATAAATGGATGAGAGTTGATGAATTTTGCCACCATTGATAAAATGCCTTACGACATCGGAATCGAGCAATATACTAGGTTCACTACTCTTGCTCATCATCATTAGCTATATTTTGTACATCCTTTCCTAAATCATTCATTAAGCTAATAAAATGAGATTCTGAAATTTTACCAATATCAAATAGCTTCTTAGCCTTTGCTCCATAATCACCAATTACTAATCCAGCATTTCCCTTTTCATACATGGAAGTATCATAACCTAAAATTGCTGCACTCTGCTTCACATTTCTAGTGAAATGTTCGTACTTATTATAATCTATCAGCCCCATGCCATCCAAACGTATCAATAAGGCAGTTCTACTACAAGCAAAATACTGTTCAATTTTAACTATAGTAGGTAACATGATCTTATTTTTTGACAACTCCTCTTTGGGAATTAATTGTAAAATACCTTCTTCTGGCATTAATAAAAAAGCAGCAAACCAATCGGCCTCAAATTCTATCTTATTCTTACGATCGAATTTTCCTGCATCTGATACTTCTGAAATAAAATCTTTTTGAACAAATAAATGATAAAGTTCGTGTGCAATAGTGAAGTGCTGTTTACTTAAACGATGTTCGCTATTGATAATAATGAAATTTAGATCATTTTGTTTAACTGCCATACCCGAAAAATTATCTGATAAAGGCCGGAATACTGCAAGAACATTCAATTTAGGCAGCCAGCTTTTCATCCGGATAGGTTCCGTTGCGCCAATTCCATTTTTTAAACGAAAATCGGAAGCTTCTCTTTGCAAATGATAATTATGAATCATAGCTTTTCTCTAAATCAATGATCTTCAAATAATTTTTCACAACTCTTCTGAATGAAGCAATTTCATTTAAATCTTTTTCTTGTAAATCTGTTGCTCTAAAAGCAAAAGCTAAATTTGCTTTTATTTGATTTGAATCCTCCTCAAAAAAATCTGCTAAATCAACACCAAATAAATCAGCTAGTTTTTCTAACACCTCAAGAGGAGCTTCGGCTCTTCCATCAGGGTTGTTTTCATAATAACTCAGAGATTCTCTTTTAATTCCTAAAAATGAAGCCACAGCCTCTTGAGAAAGATTCATTCTCTCTCTGTAGGCCTTTATTACCTCCCCTGTTTTCATATAGCAAATGGATTAAAGATTAAATTTTTGAATTGTAGAATCTTGATTGTGTTACAAAATTATAAAAAAAATTAATTATTCCAAATTTCGTAACAATCAAATGCATCAGGAATCAATAAAAATTGCAATAAGTAAACAGAAGAATTAGATATTCTAGTCAACTAACGCAAAATAAAATCAGTAATAGCGCAAATAATTAAAACGAAAAAGATAGAAGATTCGTGAATAATCTATCACATCACTTCTTCTTCACCACTCTTTTCTTCAAAGGCTTTTTCTTATCCGTTCCACCTATCTCTTCCCGCAGTTTCTCGATCTCTTTTACCAATAATTGAACGGTATGTGTCAATTGATGTAGTTCATCACGGGTAGCATAACCATAATTCCCTTTATTCTCCTTTGTTTGAGGTGTGCTTGTATAGTAACTGAAGAAATCATGTTCCAGCACATCGGAGATCTTTTGAAGCAAAGCAGTGTTGATCCGCTCTTTCTCAAAGATCTTATATGCGCCATCACGGGTAATGTTAATGCTCTTAGCGAAATCAACTACCGAAAAATGAGACTTATCGAGTATCTCCCTGATCTTCTGACCTATATGAATCTTTGACATAAGTGTCACAAAGTTGGAGCATAAGGGCTTGAAAAATTTAAAACCAATGTATACTTTATGTATACATATTGTGTATATTTGATATACGCTTTTGCGGATAGATCAGATATGCCCGTACTAAATTGGATAGGAAAAGAAAAGGTTGTGAATCATCACCTGGATGTTCCTTATCGTGTATTGGAGCATACCTATGGGTTCAAGAATGGCAATGAAAGCAAGCAATTCAGCGGTTCCGGAAATAAGATCATTCATGGCGATAACCTCGAAGCCTTAAAAGCATTACTCCCCGAATACGAAGGAAAGGTCAAATGCATTTACATTGATCCTCCATACAATACTGGAAATGAAAATTGGGTATACAACGATAATGTAAACGACCCCAAGATCATGAAATGGTTGGGACAAGTGGTTGGGAAAGAAAGTGAAGACCTGACACGGCACGACAAATGGCTGTGTATGATGTACCCACGACTAAAATTACTACACAAACTATTGGCAGATGATGGTGCAATATTTATCTCCATTGATGATAATGAGCAAGCGAATTTGAAACTAATGATGGATGAGATCTTTGGTGGAGGGAATTTTATTGGAAGTTTTATTATTAATACGACTCCAAATGCCAGAGATTACGGACACATTGGCAAAATGCATGAATTTGCACTTTTTTATTCGAAAAAAGAAAGTTCACTGACAACTAATTTAGTTCCTGAAGAAGATAAAAAATTTAAATACTCAGACGAAGTAAGTGGATACAATATACATCCATTGTATAATAGCAACGTTGCTTTCACACCTGAAAATCGACCGAATTTACATTACCCATTCTATCTATATCCAAATGAACCCATTGAAAATGATTTTTTTTCAATTGGTTTAACATATAAAAAAAATGCAATTGAAATTTATCCCCCAAAATCTGTAAAAGATAATATTCCGTTTGTATGGAGATGGGGAAAAGAAAAGGCATTAAGCGAATTAAACAAAGAAATTTTAGGATACAAAACTAATGATGGCGAATATCGCATTGTTCAAAAAATGCGTCATTCAAGTAAAGTAATCCGCTCACTCCAATTAGAAAAAGAATATACTAGTAGAAGGGGTACTGCAATACTAGAAGAAATATTTTCAAAAAAAACATTTTCTTTTCCAAAACCAACTGATTTAATACAATTATTCATCCAAGTTGCATCTGAACACAATTCCATCATCCTCGATTCTTTTGCAGGCAGTGGAACCACCGCACATGCAGTATTGAATTTAAACAAACAGGATGGCGGCAATCGCAAATTCATCCTCATTGAAATGGAAGAGTACGCCAACAGCATCACTGCTGAACGGGTAAAACGTGTCATCAAAGGATATAGCGACAAAGAAGGCACAGATGGCAGTTTTGATTATTATGAATTAGGACAGCCTCTATTCAACGAAGAAGGAGAATTAAATGAGCTTGTAGGAGTAGACAAACTCCGCGAATACATCTACTACACGGAAACAAAAGAGCATTTAGTAAAGAGTAAATACACAGACAATGAGTATCTCTTAGATAAATACAATGATACGGTCTATTATTTCTTTTACGAACAGGATAGCACAACTACGCTGAACTATGAATTCTTAAGCACCATAAAAACAAAAGCTGAACAATATATTGTGTATGCCGACAATTGTTTATTAAGCAAAGAATTCATGAGCAAACATCATATCATCTTTAAAAAGATCCCTCGAGACATTACAAAGTTTTAAAAACATGGAATTAAAATCCTATCAGCAGGAAGTCATTAACGACCTTGAGCGATATTTACTAGCACTACAGGAAACAAAAAATATTCAACACGCCTTTACCGACTTTTGGAGCAAACATCCCAAAACGCCTTTGCAGCCATTCCCGGGAAAAGCAATTGAGCCTTATAAAAATAACATTCCAAAAGTGCCGCATGTCTGCATCAAAGTGCCCACTGCCGGAGGAAAAACATTCATTGCTTGCAATGCCATCAAAACCATATTTGATGCATTTGATTATGACCGCAAAAAAGCTGTTGTCTGGATGGTACCATCCATCACAATACTGGAGCAAACTATACGAAATTTAAAGAATAATGCACACCCTTACCGCCAAAAGATCAATACTCATTTCGGAAATAAAGTAGAAGTATTCGATAAACAAGCTTTACTACAGGGAAGTAGTTTTAATGCTACAACTGTTGAAGAACAGCTCAACATCTTTGTTTTAAGTTTTGATAGTTTAAGAGCAAAAAACAAGGAAGACAGAAAAGTATTTCAGGAGAACGGCAACTTACAATCGTTCGGAACATTGGTAGGAAACGAAGAAGAGATATCATTGATGCGGGTGATACAGGCATTGAATCCGGTAGTGATCGTAGATGAAAGCCATAATGCGGAAAGTGATCTGAGTGTGGAAATGCTAAAGAATCTAAATCCATGCTTTATTCTTGATCTCACTGCCACGCCTCGAAAAAACAGTAACATCATCAGTTTTGTGAGTGCCATTGAGTTAAAAAAAGAGCACATGGTAAAACTACCTGTGATCTGTTATAATCATCACGACAAAACAGAAGTGATCCTTTCTGCTTTGCAATTGCAAAAGAAATTAGAACTGCAGGCAGCAGAAGAAGAGAAAAAAGGAGGAAGATACATCCGGCCTATCGTCCTTTTTCAAGCACAACCAAAAAGCTCTTCCGATAATACCACCTTTGAAAAGCTAAAAGAAAAATTAATAGAACTAAAGATCCCTGCGGAGCAGATCAAGATCAAAACAGCCAATATCAATGAGATCAAAGATCTTGATCTGAATTCAAAAGATTGTCCTGTACGATTCATCATCACCGTGAATGCCTTAAAAGAAGGATGGGATTGTCCCTTTGCTTATATACTGGCATCTCTGGCCGACAAATCATCGGCAGTGGATGTGGAGCAGATATTAGGACGGGTATTACGTCAGCCATACGTAAAAGAACATGATTCCAAATTATTGAATTTATGCTATGTATTAACTGCATCGTCAAAATTTATGGACACGCTCGATAATATCGTGAAAGGACTGAACAGAGCAGGCTTTAGCAGAAAAGAGTTTAAAGTAGCTGAAAACCTGATAACAGAAGAGCAAGTAAAAGAAGATGCATTAAACGAATTAGTTGCTCAGCCAAAAATGGAGATCGATGACAAAACCAATGAATTGGTGTGGGACATTGATACTTCCAGAATATCAACATTAAATGAAAGCGCACAAACGATCACTTCTGTTAAAGCAATAGAAGAAGTAGCACTTCTGCAGAACGAAGAATTTGATCAGCTCATAAAAGAAAACGATAATATATTTTCAATCCCAACAGAACTGGAACCGATCGTGAACTCTTACAAAATGAAAGAACTATTTGTGGAGCAGGCTTCACAAATAATGATCCCGCAATTTTTTGTACATACCGATGGAGGAGAGATCTTCCCATCCGAATCGCAATTACTTACGAAAGAAGAGTTATTACAAGGTTTTCAATTAAGCAAAGCCGACATTGATATTTCCTGGTCACAAACATCATCTGATTTGTACAAGATCGATCTAGATGAATCCAGGTCGGACTATACACCTTCATTTGTGAAGTTGGATGGAAAGGTAAAAGATCTGTTGATGGAATACATTATGGATCCTTCGCGTAAAGACAGCAGGGTAAAGAACATGAGCAAAAGGATCGTTGACCTGATCGGAAAAATGGATCCCATTCCGGAGCAAGAGATCAAAAAATATGTTCAACGAATTTTGGAAGAGTTTAATGATGAACGCTTCAACGATCTTATTGAGAATGAATACAGCTATTGCAACAAAATAAAGGAGCACATCAAACGCCTAACAGAAAAGTATGCAGAAAATAAATTCCGTACCAGCTTGGATAATGATACCATTGCAATGACCTCCGGATATACTTTCCCTAAAAGTATTCAACCCGGAAAAACGTCTAAAGATTTTATGAAATCATTGTATGAAAAAGAAGCGGAAATGAACGGTTTTGAAGAAAAGGTAATTGACAAAATTTCAGCGATGCCAAATGTTCTTTTCTGGACAAGGAATATGGAGCGTAAACAATTTTACATCAATGGTTTCATTAATCACTATCCGGATTTCATTATTCAAACCAGGAGCGGAAAAACGATCATATTAGAAACAAAAGGTGATGACCGAGATAACTCTGACAGTGAAGCAAAGATCCGTTTGGGGAAAGCATGGGAAAATAAAGCAGGAAAAGGATATAAATACTTTATGGTATTCGATAAAAAGCAAGTATCAGACGCTTATACATTGGATGAATTTACACACATGTTCAAAGACATGTAAGCTTATTTTCTCCCCATCACCATTTTGTTGACCACATACATAAAGGCTGCTGCAGCGATCATCGAAACAAAAACAACATAACCTAGCGTGTCGAAATGATCAAGCACTCCGCTTGGCGTCCGCACTACGATCAAACCGGCTATTCCCGAAGCTACCCCACCCGATAATTGTTGAATGGAAGAATTAATGCTCATATACGCTCCTCTATCCTGAGGAGCAGGAACAGCAGTCATTAATGCCGATGCTGAAATGATTCTGGAAGTGATACCAATAAAAAGAATCACATTCACCACGATCAGCATCCACAATGGTGTTACTCCCAACTGCGTGTAAATGATCACCATCACCATACTGATGATCGTACCAATTAAAAACACTTTATACTTGCCGATCTTATCACTCAATTTCCCCATCAATGGACCTGCAACCATAGTGAACACTCCCGTTACTCCATATAATAGAGGAAGTTGATCCATCGGGATCTTCAAATTAAATGTACTGAATGCACTACTGAAAGGCATTAACATAAAACCACCTGTAGCCAACAACACCGTTCCCAAAAAGCCTTTCAAGTAATCGGTATTTGAAAGCGTATGCCATAAATGTAAAAAAGCATTCTTGTCCGATTTTATTTTTAAATGTTCGTTGATCGGTTTCATAAAGAGTAACAATACAACACCTACTACGATTGAAAAAATAACAATGAGCATAAAAGGTGAATGCCAGCCATAATTATTGGCTAACCACAAACCAATAGGAATGCCCAATACCTGACTAACACCAAAGGCCATCTGTACAAAACCCATCACGCGTCCACGCAATTGCATAGGAAAAATATCGGTGATAATGGCTAAGCTAATGGAACCGATCACACCACCAAACAAGCCTGTTACGATACGAGCTGCCATCAATAATTGATACGTTGGCGCAAGCGCACAAAAAAGTGTACCAATGATAAAACCCGTATAAAAAAACAAAAGCAATTTTTTTCGATCAAACTTATCGGCAAAACCTGCTGCCAATAAACCGGAGGCTCCTGCACTAAACGCATAAGCCGACACAACCAAGCCAAACTCGGAAGGACCAATTTTTAATTCGGGCATCAAAATAGCTCCCAATGGTGATAACACCATAAAGTCGAGCACAATAGTAAATTGCAGGATCGCGATGATAGCAACAATAAAAGCCTGGTATCCTGTGAATTTAGTTCCGGTAGTCTCCATAAAAATTAAAATTCAAATTGTGTGTTGTTTTCCGGATTGACCAGCTTATAACTTTTTCTTACCTCATCATAATAACAATGAATAAAATTGGTTTGCGCCTCCAGTTGATCATACAAAAGTGTATTCACAACAAAAACCTTTTTATCCTTAGACGGAAGTTTTGCTTCAAAAAATATCCAGGCAGCCTCCTCCTCTATTTCGTATCCCACATAATTCAAACTTGCTACTTTCTTTCCAAAAGTAATGATCAAACGTTTCTTGATATAATCCTGGATCAATCCACTAGTCACCGGGTCTCTTTTCGTGAGATCCACTTGCTTATGATAAATGGCATGTAAAGCTGTTTGAAGATCGTCCACAAACAATTTACAACTCAGGTTCATGTTTTTTTGCTTGCTATCCACCCGTATTTCCGTTACACCCACATAATACGGATGCTTGAGCTCAAAGGATGTAAATCCTACTGCTAAAATTAGTATGAGCGGTAAACATAATCTGACTACAAATTGTTTATTTTGCATAAGCACAAAGGTACAAAATAGAAATGGACTTCAATTTATGGTTTACAACAGGTGTTCAGCACATAGCCGATCTCGAAGGGTATGACCACATGCTGTTTCTTTTGTCCTTGTGCGGGATCTACTCCATCAAGGAGTGGAAAAAAGTACTGATACTGGTAACAGCCTTCACCATTGGACATAGCATCACGCTTGCATTGAGTACAACTGATGTTTTCACTGTAAAAAGCGGGATCATTGAATTACTGATACCCATCACGATTATGCTGAGTGCCATGTCTAATATTCTATACAGCATTCAAAACAAAGAGGTCAATACGAAGCTCAATTATTTCATGGCACTTTTCTTTGGTTTGATCCATGGATTAGGATTTTCCTATTTACTAAAGTCATTATTAGGTAATTCAGAAAGCATTTTATCCCCATTATTTGCCTTTAATATTGGTTTAGAAGCCGGTCAGCTAATAATTGTTGTGATCATTCTTTTTATTTCATTATTTTTAACTGAATTTATTAAACTAAAAAACAAAACCAAGAACATCAGCATATCCGCCTTAGCATTTGTTATGGGAACAATCATGCTTATCGAACGGATACAATCATTATAAATCATGAAAAAATTCATTCTCTCTCTTTTTGTTTGTTCATTCATTTTTAGCGCATCTGCACAAAACATTCAAAACAATCCAACATCTAATCATGGTAACAAATTCGAACAGCTGGGAACCATCCTTCCTGATGCAAATACCTACCGTACTGCCTCCGGTGCACCGGGACATGAATACTGGCAACAGAAAGCTGATTATAAGATCGATGCTTATTTAGATGAAAAAGACCTTCGTTTGCATGGAGAAGAAGAGATCACCTATTACAATAATTCTCCGGATGTATTGAATTATTTATGGCTTCAGTTGGATGAAAATCAACACAAAGCAGGAAACAAGATCATTGACATTGACGGAAGCGAAAAAACATTGCCTCTTACTTCTAATCAATTGGACGGATTGGAAATGAACAAAAAATTAGAAGGATATGGTGTGAATATCTTGAGCGTGACGGATAAAAATGGCAAAGCACTAAAATACACCATCAATCAAACTATGATGCGTATTGATCTGGAAACTCCTTTGGCTTCCAAACAAAATATCGTATTCAAAATAAAATGGAACTACAAAATTCCTGAACGCATGAAAATTGGTGGAAGAGGCGGATATGAAAAAGTAGGCGATGATGGCAATTATGTTTTCACGATCACACAATGGTATCCGCGTATGTGCGTGTATAGCGACTATCAGGGCTGGAATAATAAACAGTTTACAGGACGTGGAGAATTTGCATTGGTTTTCGGGAACTTTGAAGTAAACATGAAAGTACCTGCCGATCATATCATTGGCTCAACAGGTACCTGCTTGAATACTAACGAAGTATTAAATGCAAAAGAATTAAGCAGATGGCAAAAAGCACAAACAGCCTCAACACCAATAGAAGTAGTAACGCTTGAAGAAGCAAAAGCAAAAGAAGCAAAGCCTGACAATACCAATTTTAAAGTTTGGAAATACAAAGCAGAAAACGTACGTGATTTTGCCTGGGGAAGCTCAAGAAAATTTGTATGGGATGCTATGGCACAAAATGTAGAGGGAAAGAATGTAATGTGTATGAGCTATTATCCAAAAGAAGCTTACGCATTATACAGTCGCTACTCTACCAAAACGATTGCACATACCGTAAAAACATATTCCAAATTCACGATCCCGTATCCATATCCTGTTGCAATCAGTGTAGAAGCATCGAACGGAATGGAGTACCCAATGATCTCTTTCAACTTTGGAAGAACGGAAGCCGATGGCACATACACTTCTAAAACAAAACATGGAATGATCGGTGTGATCATCCATGAAGTAGGACATAACTTTTTCCCGATGATCATCAATAGCGATGAACGTCAATGGGCATGGATGGACGAAGGCTTGAACACCTTTGTTCAATTTTTAACAGAACAGGAATTTGATAACAATTATCCTTCCTCACGCGGACCGGCACATAAAATTGTTGACTATATGCGCATGCCGAAAAATCAGTTGGAGCCGATCATGACCAATACGGAGAACATAGCACAATACGGAAACAATGCGTATGGCAAACCGGCAACAGCTTTAAATATTTTACGTGAAACAGTAATGGGCAGAGAGTTGTTTGACCATGCATTCAAAGAATATTGCAAACGCTGGGCATTCAAACATCCTGCTCCGGCCGACTTTTTCAGAACGATGGAAGATGCATCGGGTGTTGATCTCGACTGGTTCTGGAGAGGATGGTTCTATGATATTGAGCCGGTAGATATTTCACTTGATTCTGTTGTAGCATTTACAGTTGATTCACCCAGAAAAGTTCTGGAAGGAAATGATACCGTTATCACACGAAAAACTAAAAAACAGGACGAGTTCCTTCATATCTCCCGCTTAAGAAACAAACAAAGCGGAATGGCATTCTTGGTAGATACCGACACCACACTTCGTGATTTTTATTATTACTATAAACCGGAGCCGGTAACAAAAGAAACCACTACGATCAAAAATAAATATGAAGGCTTGTCACTACTCGAAAAAGAAGAGTTCAAAAAGTATGAAGACAAGTTTTACTATGAACTCCATTTCACGAACAAAGGGGGCTTGGTGATGCCGATCATAGTTGAGTGGAATTTTAAAGATGGAACATCTGAAGTAGAATACATTGATGCTTACATCTGGAGAAAAGATGAGAAGAAAGTGATCAAAACATTTGCAAAGGACAAAGAAGTAGTGGCTATCAAAATAGATCCATATAAAGAAACAGCTGATATCGATGAGCGTAACAACACTTGGCCGAAAGTAAAAACAGAGTCACGCTTTGATCTTTACAAAACAAAAGTAGCGACTAAGTACGAGAACAAGGATCTAAATCCGATGCAGAAAAAATTATCTGAGAAAAAATAATCTTGACATGTTTGTATGTTTCGTCCCTACGGGACTTGAAGGGCTTAGTTAGTTTTTTTGTTACCAGTAGTTCATCCCTACGGGATTGTAATAAAATGTTCAAAAAGGAGATCCATCGATTCTCTCAGAATAACCAACTTTGTAAAAACACTCTCTGTAAAACTCTATGTCCTCTGCTTTCAGTGGTAAACTACTTTAACAACGTCAAATAAAACATTGTCCTCTCCGTTTCTGAGTGGTGAATTTTAGATTGTCCCGTAGGGACTAGATATTGGTAACGAATAAACTACAAAAAATCATAAGAGTCCCCTAGGGACGAAACGATATAAAAGTATAAAAAAGAGATTCTTTACTTTACTCAGAATGACAAGCTTCGTAAAAACATTCTCTGTAAAACTCTGCTTCCTTTTGGTGAACTTTAGATTGTCCCGTAGGGACTAGATATGGGTAACGAATAAACAACAAAAATCATAGGAGTCCCGTAGGGACGAAACGATATAAAAGCATAAAAAGGAGATTATTCGCTTCACTCAGAATAACAAACTTCGTAAAAATATTCTCTGTAAAACTCTATGCCCTCTGTTTCTCTGTGGTGAACCAATTTAACAAACCCTATGCAACCTAGTGCCTCCGTTCCTCAGTGATGACTATTTTTTTACTGTCTTTTCTTTCTCTCCTTTTGCCCAAGCTAAATTATTCTTGGTTTGTTGGTTGTTCGGATCAACGACCAAACATTGCTCAAAAATGGAGATCGCATCATCGAATTGATTTTTCATCATGAATGCGGTTCCTATACTGTTCAATGCATTTATATTCTTTGGCTCCAGATCAAATACTTTATTCCACACTTCAATACTTTTACCATAATCTCCGATGCGGAAATAATTCAAGCCATGATCTAAATAAAATTTCACATCGCGCTTATCGTTTGCGATAGCCAATTGCTCATCGATCTTTTTGATGGTCTTCGCACGCTCATCATTTCCCCATTTCAAATTGTTTTTTGCCAATTGAAAATTCGGATCCAATTCCAATGCTTTTGTACAAGCATCAATTCCATTCTGATATTGTTCCAGCATAATGTAAGCAACACCCAGATTATTGTATGCCACCGCACTGGTTGGTTTCAACTCAATTGCCTTTTTTAAATGATCGATGCTTCTTCCCGGCTTTCTGTTATTAATATACGCCATCGACAAATTGATCAAATTCGTATAAGATGGGTCCTTTGTTACTAAATTTTCTAACTCCGCAATATTATTAACTCCCGTAGGGGCTGCTGCTGCCTGCTCATTCTCTACAGGGGCTGCCCCTTTTGACTTGTACATTAAATACACCACCGGCATAGCAAGGATCAACACTACAAATACAATCGTGATCAAACGCTTTTGCTTTTGCTGAACAACAACTTTTTCTTCCTGATTTTCCATGTTTAATTTTTTTTCAAATTTATATTAAAATGAATATTCCTTCCAAATCATTTCTTTTTTACCAAAGAAACAATGTAATTATTAAGAGGTTTTTCTATTAGATAATATGAGGCATAACTAATAATGAGTGCCAATGCAAGAACGAAACCTATGGATACCCATGGATCGGTTATTTGGAAAAAATCGGCATTCAGCTGCTTGTAATAACGGATCACCAATTGATGAAACATATAAAAAGCAAAACTGATCTCGCCCAATATCACCATCCATTTTTGGGATAAAAATGCAGAAAGTTTTCCCGCCTGAAACGAAAAGGTCAAAATCAAAGCAGCAACAGGCAACCAGTAATAAGCAGAATACCTAGCAGCTTGTGACACCTCATCGTGAAAATATAAAAACAGAGCCATTAACACTACCGCCCCTACCTCTAAAGGTGTAGCAACAACATTTATATTTTTCTTTTTTAACCATTTATAAATATCAAACAACAAAATTCCCAATGCAAAATCGATCAAACGTGTAAACGGATTGATGTAAAAAAATGTATGCTGCTCTACTCCTCCATTTATCTGTGGCAACAACCAAATCACTAACATACAACCAACAAATAACAACACTCGCGTAACCCATTTGTAATAATGAAAGGCCAATATTAAAAATGGGAACAATGCATAAAAGAACAATTCATTAGAAATACTCCAGGACAAGGCATTTCCTGAGAAAAAATAAGAACGGTCAGAGCCAAAACTTTGCAGCAAAAATACATTTGAAAAAAAAGCTTTGGTAAAAATGGGCATATCCATCCCCTCTTCCATTAAAAAAACAGGAATGGAGATCAGCAGTGTGATCAAATGAAGCGGATAAATACGTGCTAAACGTTTTATGTAAAAAAGAAGTTTGCCCGTTTGTTCAGCTAACAAGGACTCTTTATACGTATAGGAAAGAATAAAACCACTCAACATAAAAAAGAAACCTACTCCAATATAGCCTTCATAAAAAAAGCGATAATAAAATGCTTCATAGTCTTTCCCGCCACTTGAGATCAAAAAACTCATGTGCGTTAGAAACACCATAAAAGCAAAAACAAATCGGAGTGAAGTAAGCGGCTTTATCATAATTGCATATCAAATATAAAGAAAGATAGATAATTAGGGTATTTTTTATATTTTTACAGCATAGGAAACAACTATGTTTAAAAAGCTTTTCGAAGATCTTCCGGTTAAAAACACCCTGCTTTATTTACTTGCATTGATTACCATTGCAAGCATCACCTATTCCAATCATTTCGAAAATGAATTTCATTTCGATGATTCGCATACAGCAAAGAACAACATCTTTATTCAGGACATCAAAAACATTCCTTTGTTCTTTAAAGATGGAACAAGCTTCAGCTCACTGCCTTCGAATCAATCGTATCGTCCCATTGTTAGCACATCGCTGGCCATCGATTATTGGATGGGGAATGGATACAACATGTTCTATTTCCATTTGAATACCTTTATTATGTTCCTGTTGCAGGGCATACTCATGTTCTTCTTCTTTTTCAAGATCTTCCAGCTTTCATACAAGAACAGCTGGAACTTTTACATTGCAGCGTTTGCAACGGCATGGTATGTATTACATCCCGGTAATGCTGAAACCGTGAACTACATCATTGCCCGTTCCGATATTCAATCCACCTTTTTTGTGGTAGTTGGATTTGCGATGTATCTGTTTTCTCCCTTCAGCAAAAGAACCTATCTCTACCTGATCCCGGTTGGAATTGGAGCATTGGCAAAACCACCATCAGTCATGTTTGCACCGATGCTTTTCTGCTACATTTTACTCTTCGAAGAAAAGATGAGTTTGATGGATGCATTGAAGATCAGCAATTTTAAACGAGTATTCGCTGTTATAAAAAAGTCGATTCCTGCCTTTGTGTTTTGTGCCTTCATGTATCTGTG
This sequence comes from Bacteroidia bacterium, assembly GCA_016786925.1. Lineage (GTDB taxonomy): Bacteria > Bacteroidota > Bacteroidia > 2-12-FULL-35-15 > 2-12-FULL-35-15 > 2-12-FULL-35-15. The sequence continues at coordinate 6,854 of JAEUTU010000120.1, read as the reverse complement.
GGTGGACCATTTTACACCTAAAACATGGGAATCGGGCGGATTCTCCGTTTACAATTATTTGATCACACAACCTTTTGTGATCTTCCATTATTTCATCACCTTCTTTTTACCATTTGGATTAAGTGCTGATACCGACTGGCAGCCATTACAATCCATGACGGATATCCGCTTTATTGTGGGTATGGCCTTCATCCTTTCACTCGTATGGGTAGCCTTCCGCTTTTCAAAAGATGAACGTTTACGTCCCATCAGCTTCGGAATTCTTTGGTTCTTCCTGGCACTTATTCCATCATCGAGTGTGATCGCCTTTGCTGAAGTGATGAACGATCACCGTATCTATTTCCCGTATATCGGTTTAGCAATAAGTGTGTGCTGGACCATTGGTTTATTGCTTTTGAAATACAAAAAAGAATATCAAAACACACTAATGAAATACGAGCATGCAGTGTTCCTTTTTTGCATGTTGGCTTTAGGTGGCTATGCGTATGGGGTGCATGAACGAAATAAAGTTTGGAAAACCGAAGAAAGCTTGTGGTATGATGTAACAGTAAAAAGTCCGGGCAACGCGCGTGGATTAATGAACTATGGATTATCACAAATGGCAAAAGGTGATTATCCTGTTGCAGAAAAGTATTTTACGGAAGCACTTACCATGTGGCCACGCTATTCCACACTTCATGTGAACATGGGAATTCTAAAAGCAGCCACCGGTGATCCTGCCACAGCAGAAACTTATTTCAGCAAAGCAATCGAATATGGTGGTGGACATCCCGCCTCCTGGTTTTTCTACGGACGTTTTTTAATGAATCAGCAACGTTATGCCGATGCGATTGAAAAGCTGAACAAAACCATTGAACTTACTCCTGCACATATTGATGCACGCTCTCTATTGATGCGTGCCTATCAGGAAACAGGTGAATGGGAAAAACTAAATCAACTGGCACAGAACACATTGGAAGTAAATCCGGGAAATACTGAAGCATTGAGTTATTTAGAAGCGAGCAAAAACAAAAAGAATGCAACTGCTCAATTGGAAGAAGAAGCAAAAACATCCAACAGTCCGGAAAAATATTTAGACCTCAGCTTAAAATACTATCAGCTGGGTAATTATGAAAAATGTATTGAAGCGGCCAATGCAGCCATTCAACTAAAACCGGATTATGCCGAAGCGTATAACAACATTGGAAGCTCTTACAATTTGTTAAAGAACTATCCGAAAGCTATTGAAGCATTACAAAAAGCATTATCGATAAAACCGGATTATGAATTGGCAAAAAACAATTTACAAGTAGCCTTAAATGGTGACAAATCTATCAATGAACAGGAATCGAAAGTAGCAGCCAAGCCAAGTGCCGAAGGTTATTTGGATCTGAGTCTTTCATTCTACAACCAAGGCTTGTGGGAAAAATGCATTGATGCCTGCAACAAAGCCATTCAACTAAAACCCGGCTATGCCGATGCGTACAGCAATATGGGCGCCTGCTACAATCAGTTAAAACAATGGGACAAAGCCATTGCTGCCTGTCAGCAAGCCTTAAAGAGCAACCCTGAACATAAGTTGGCAAAAGGCAATTTAAACTGGGCGCTGGAAGAAAAAGCCAAAAGTGGCAAGTAGTAATTTCTCTTATCTTTGCGCTTTCTTTTTTACGTGAACACAAAACTCCTCAACTGGATCATTCTTATTCTACTCGCTCTTATCTGGGGCAGTTCATTCATTTTGATGAAACGTGGATTGGAAACTTTTTCGAGTGATGAAGTAGCAGCATTACGGATCTTCATTGCCTTTCTTTTTTTATCTCCCTTACTGATAAGACATTTCAAAAAAGACCTGATCAAACATTGGAAAGGTTTTTTAGGAATGGGCATGTTGGGCAATTTTATTCCGGCATTTTTATTTACCAAAGCAGAAACAGGTATTAGTAGCTCCTTAACAGGTATGCTCAATTCATTAACACCACTTTTCACTTTATTATTAGGTGTATTGATGTTCCGTTCAAAAACTAAAATGATCAATGCCGTTGGAATTCTGATTGGCTTTGTAGGAGCAATTGGATTGTTAACGGCAGGGAAAAGTGAGGACATGAACAACAATCTCCTTTTCGGGATCTATGTGGTGTTGGCCACCATTTGCTATGCATTAAGTGTGAACATCATCAAAAAAGAATTAGGAGAAGTCAACTCCATCACGGCTACCGTTTGGGCCATGTTATTCATTGGTCCGCTGGCAGGCATTTACTTATTTGGCTTTACTGATTTTTTAAACGACCTGAAAACGAATGCTTTGGCCTATGAAAGTTTGGGTTATGTAAGCATTCTGGCCATTTTCGGAACAGCCATTTCGGTCATTATATTCAATGTATTGATCAAAAACACCAATGCCTTGTTTGCCTCTTCGGTTACCTACCTGATACCGGTGGTTGCCATGGGCTGGGGCATTTTAGATGGTGAAAATGTTGTTTTTCTGCACTTTATCTGGATCGTTGTGATCCTACTGGGCGTGTATCTGGTGAATAAAAAGCCGAAAGCTTAAACCTATACTTACTTTCTTAGACATGTATATAATTGCAAAAAAATGTTTTGCGTCCCCTTTGTATTTGCTTTAGATTAGCTAAATGAAACAAGTGTTGTTTTATTTCTTTTTTATAGCCATTAACCTATCCGCACAAACTTGGCATACAATGGGGATTGGAGTTCAAAAAAATATCCTCTCTGAACCTTGTGTTGTATCCGGTATTATTAATTATGAGGATAGCATTGTAATAGCAGGTAATTTTAAAAAATCAGGAACAACTATTTTAAATGGGACTGCCAAATGGGACGGAAACAATTGGCAAAAAATGGGAATTGGAACATGGATAGGAAATGGAGCCACAGCTGATAGTACCGGGAATGGTGGTTTTGGATTATGCTCATACAATAACAACTTAATAGTTGCCGGATCATTTTTGGGCGCAGGGGGAATGTATATAAATGACAGCAATCATCTTGCAAACGGAATAGCAAAGTGGGATGGATCAGATTGGTTGCCACTAACGCAGACAGGAGACGGATTAAACAACAAATGTTCTGACGCATTTGTATTTAATAATAATTTGTATTTGGGTGGTTTTTTTGGTGCAGGCTGGGACTCCTCAGGAGTTACACCCGGAACAGGATTGTTGCGATGGAACGATACCAGCTTTTCAAACGTGGGTAATTTAGATGGAAATTTCCCTCCCAATGGTGATTTTGCAGCATTGGCTTTTACAGAATATCAAGGCAAACTGATCATGGGTGGCTACTTTACATCCATTGATGGAAGTCCCTTTGGCTCCTACAGCGGAATAGCTGCCTGGAATGACAATGTTTGGTCGGCTTTAGGAGGTGGTTTTAATGATGCTGTTTTTGCACTTACTGTTTACAATGGTACCTTGTATGCCGGTGGTAAATTTACTGCTACTGCCGATAATCTAACTCCACTCAACCATATTGCTAAATGGAACGGCACACAATGGCTGCCCGTTGGCGAAGGATTCAACGGAGATGTGTATGCCATTTGTGGAGATACACTTACCAATAATTTATATGCTGGTGGCTCTTTCACACAAACAGGTACGGGATTTCCTGCCAACCATATTTCGCGCTGGAATGGTAGTTTTTGGCAAGAGTTGTATTACGGAACAAATAACGATGTATATGCCTTGTATGCAAAAGATAGTAATTTGTATGTAGGCGGTAAATTCACGCAAGTGGGAACAGGAACCTCAGCCAATTGTATTGCAGTGTGGGGATATCAGCCGGTGGGTATAGAAGAGCAAGATCTTAATAATAACATACAGGTATTTCCCAATCCTAGTTCAGGAACATTTAGAGTGCTGTTGGAGCCGGGTCAAAACAAGAGTCAAAACACAGAAATAAAGATCTGGAACAGCTTGGGAGCCGTCATTTATACCGGAAAAATGCAAAATAATATGGCAGAGATCAGCCTTCCAAATAGCTCCAAAGGCATCTATTTTGTTCAAATACAGGCAGATAAGTTATTTTACACCTCCAGGCTGGTCATAGAATAATTTGCTAAAATCTTTGCCGATCCAAAATAAATTGTTAATTTCGTGCCCCCAAGTAAAAAATACCTGGGATTAGTATTAACAAATAAAACCCTAAAAAATGTACGCAATCGTAGAAATAGCCGGGCAACAATTTAAGGTAGAACGTGGAAATAAAGTATATGTTCACCGCCTAGAAGCTAGCGAAGGGGCTAAAGTTGAATTCGACAAAGTATTGTTGATCGACAATGGCGGAAAAGTTCAAATTGGAACTCCTTCAGTTGATGGTGCAAAAGTAGCAGCTACTGTTATTTCGCATCTTCAAGGTGACAAAGTAATCGTTTTCAAGAAAAAACGCAGAAAAGGTTACCAAAAATCAAATGGTCATCGTCAACAATTAACACAGATCCTTATTCAAGGTGTGTTAGGAAAAGGCGAAACGTTGAAAGACGAGATCGCAGTTGCTAAAAAAGCTCCAAAAGCTAAAACTGAAGCAGCTGAAAAAGAAGTAAAAAAAGCAGCTCCTAAAAAAGCAGCAGCAAAAAAAGCTCCAGCGAAAAAAGCAGCAGCTCCTAAAAAAGCAGCAGCTAAAAAAGCAGCTAAATAAGTTTTGGAAGTAGACTTTGGCAATAGCCAAATGCTGCAACCCAAACAAAAAAAATAATTGAGAAAGTCAAAACTTTTGACTTTAAACTTTAAAACTTTAAACTTAAAAAAATGGCACATAAAAAAGGTGCGGGTAGTTCCAAGAACGGCCGTGAGTCACACAGTAAACGTTTAGGCGTTAAAATTTATGGAGGTCAATTAGCAATTGCCGGAAATATCATCGTTCGTCAACGTGGAACAAAACACAATCCGGGCGAAAACGTAGGTATTGGTAAAGACCATACTTTATTTGCATTGGTTGATGGTACAGTGGAATTCAAAAAGAAACGCAACGAGAAATCGTACGTTTCGGTAGTTCCATTCCCTGCTGAAGCATAAGGTTTTCAATAAACATTAAAAAATCTCCTGGCTTCAACCGAAGTTTAGGAGATTTTTTATTGTTTTGAACTCTCAAACACCAACAACTAATAACTAACAACTCACAACCAGACTATGTTACAACTGAATTATATCCGCGATAAAAAAGAAGAAGCTATCGAACGATTAGCCATCAAAAATTTTGATGCTAAACCGATCCTCGATAAAGTACTTGAATTGGATAACGATCGCAGACGTACTCAAAACGAACTTGATAGCATACTTAGTGAGGCAAATACACTTGCCAAACAAGTAGGTGAACTTTACAAAGCCGGAAAAAAAGCAGAAGGCGATGATCTGAAAAATAAAAGTGCAGCCTTAAAAGAAAGCTCTAAGAAATTAGAAGAACAATTAAGTGCTATCGAGCAGGAACAACATAATTTATTGGTTCAGGTTCCTAACACACCAAGCACAAAAGTGCCAAAAGGAAAAACACCGGAGGATAATGAAAATGTATATCAAGAGGGCGAAATTCCTGTACTTTATGCCGGTGCAAAACCACATTGGGAACTTACCACTCAATATGATCTGATCGATTTCGAATTAGGTGTTAAACTAACCGGTGCAGGATTCCCTGTGTACAAAGGAAAAGGTGCGCGCTTACAACGTGCCTTGATCAATTTCTTTTTAGACAGAGCAACCGCTGCAGGATACCTGGAAGTACAACCACCCATTTTGGTGAATGAGGCATCCGGCTATGCAACAGGTCAGTTACCTGATAAAGAAGGACAGATGTATCATTCAACGATTGATAATTTGTATTTAATCCCAACGGCTGAAGTGCCTATTACTAATATTTACCGTGATGTGATCTTAAAAGCAGATCAGTTACCAATTAAAAATTGTGGTTATACACCATGCTTCCGCAGAGAAGCGGGAAGCTACGGAGCACATGTGCGTGGCTTGAACCGCTTACATCAATTCGACAAAGTAGAGATCGTGCAAATTGCACATCCTGACAAATCGTATGAAGTATTGGAAGAAATGCGCAATTATGTGGCGGGCTTGCTTCGCGAACTGGAATTGCCATTCCGTACACTTAAACTGTGCGGTGGTGATATGAGCTTTGCTTCTGCATTAACATACGATTTTGAAACCTATTCAACAGCACAACAAAAATGGTTGGAGGTAAGTTCTGTTTCTAACTTCGAAACTTTCCAAAGTAACCGTTTGAAATTGCGTTTTAAAGATGGTGATGCAAAACCGGTATTGGCGCATACATTGAACGGCAGTGCATTGGCATTACCTCGTATTGTTGCAACCATGTTAGAAAATAATCAAACACCTGAAGGAATTAAAATACCGAAGGTATTGGTGCCGTATTGCGGATTTGATATGATCAATTAAGATCGATTCATTAAAAAATAATTAGCCCAGATATTCAAATCTGGGCTTTTTTATTCCCTGCCTGCCGTCAGGCATGGCATCAATTTCTATTTCTTCAAAAAACATTTTCTTCGGACGCACCCACAAATTCTCTCCCTCCGGCTGATACAAGGCTTTGTACACCACAAGCTCTTCCAATGTTTCGCTATGTTTTGCGAAACCAATTACTTCATACTCTTTGCCTTTGTAATGCTTATATCTTCCTAGTTTCATTATTCAATGAGTAAAATTATTTTTGTCCCCTCTCCTCTTTTTAGGAGAGGGGATATAGGGGTGAGGTTAAATCAAAAACGGATTATTCAATCGCTCAAAACCAATGTTGGTTGCAGGTCCGTGCCCGGAATACACTTTGAATTCATCACCCATTGGCAATAACTTCTCTTTTATACTTTGTATCAAGGTATCATGATGTCCGCCCGG
>JAEUTU010000056.1 GCA_016786925.1 Bacteroidia bacterium | reverse complement strand
AATTCAATTTGAAAATTTGAGAATGACTCAATTTGAAAATTGTTTGACGGTTTTGCCTGAAATTATTTCATTTTCAAATTAGCACATTAGCGAATCTCCTATGTCGTATATCCAAGCCATTATTATTGCTATCATTGAAGGCTTAACAGAGTTTCTGCCTGTTTCATCTACCGGTCACATGATCCTTGCGGATTCATTGATGGCTATCCAGGATAAAGAATTTGCTAAGACATTCGAGATCGTGATCCAGTTGGGCGCCATCATGGCTGTATTGCTCATTTATATCAAACGCTTTTTTGTTGGTTTAGATATTTACATGAAACTGTTTGTAGCTTTTTTACCGACAGGTGTCATTGGTTTTTTGGCCTATAAGACCATCAAGCATTATTTGTTTAATCCTTTCACCGTGAGTGTTTCATTGATCATTGGTGGAGTGGTATTGATCTTACTTGACAAATGGAGTAAAGAAAAAGTATCGGAATATAAGCAGGTGGAAGACATCTCTTATCAAGGTGCCATAAAAATAGGATTGATCCAATGCTTATCCATGATACCGGGTGTGTCACGTGCTGCAGCAACCATTTTTGGTGGTGTGTTTTCAGGATTCGACAGAAAACAAGCAGCTGAATTCTCCTTTTTGTTGGCAATTCCAACCATGTTTGCTGCATCCGGCTATGATCTTTTAAAAGAAAAAGACAATATTCATTCCGATGATATTACCATTTTACTTCTTGGTGGTTTGGTTGCCTTTTTAGTTGCAATTGTTGCAGTAAAAGCATTCGTTGCTTTCTTAACGAAATACGGATTCAAGCACTTTGGTTATTACCGTATCATTTTAGGTGTATTATTTCTGGTGTATGCACTTTACACCGGATTAGAAATGACCGCATAATATTTTCCCATGTACGATTTCAGAGCAGGCGAAGTTTTGTTGATCAATAAACCATTGACCTGGACCTCATTTCAAGTGGTCAATAAAATGAAATATGCGATCAAACATCACCCTTCTTTGATGCACGAAGGAAAAAGGATTCAGCCAAAGATCGGCCATGCAGGAACATTAGACCCGCTCGCAACAGGTTTGTTGATCGTTTGCACAGGCAAGCAAACAAAGAATATTGAAAGTTATCAGGCGCAGGAAAAAGAATACACCGGAACGTTTTACATAGGAGCTACCACACCTTGCTATGATCTCGAAAAAGAGATCGATGCACATTATCCAACGGAACATATCACGGATGAATTGATCCGCGAAACCACCAAACAATTCATGGGTAAGATCCAGCAGACACCGCCTTTATTTTCGGCCATCAAAATTGATGGTAAACGGGCGTATGATATAGCACGGGCGGGTAAAACGGCAGAGATCAAATCCAAAGAGATCGAGATCAAAGAATTTGAGATCACGCGTATAGCTCTTCCTGAGGTTGATTTTAGAGTAGTTTGCAGCAAAGGAACCTATATCCGATCATTAGCGAGAGATTTTGGCTTGGCACTAAACAGTGGTGCACATTTAACAGCATTGTGCCGCACCCGCATTGGCGAGTATAAACTAAGCGATGCGATGAGTCTGGAAGACTTCCAAAAACCACTTTCCGTTTAAAATAAACACGATTTTTATTGACAAAGGCTTTTTGAGGTAGTACCTTTGCGCCCTATTTTAGAATTAATCATTAATCCCGTAAGATTTATGAGGCGTTTATCTCCTTGTAATATGGAACTTAGAAATTCCATAGATCTTATTACAAAAAACAATTTTTATGAAATTATCACAATTCAAATTCAACTTGCCGAAAGAGTTGTTGGCGGAAACTCCTGCAAAAAATCGTGACGAAGCTAAGTTGATGGTGGTTCACCGTGCTACCGGAAAAATTGAGCACAAAAAATTCAAAGATGTATTGAGCTATTTTAATGATGGCGATTGCATGATCCTGAACGATACAAAAGTGTTTCCTGCACGTATGTATGGTAACAAAGAAAAAACCGGAGCGAAGATCGAAGTATTCTTGTTACGCGAATTAAATGCAGAAAGCCGTTTATGGGATGTGTTGGTTGATCCTGCACGTAAGATCCGTATCGGTAATAAATTATACTTTGGTGATGATGATACATTGGTAGCTGAAGTTATTGATAACACTACATCACGCGGACGTACATTACGTTTCTTATACGATGGTTCTTACGAAGATTTCCGCAGAACATTGGATGAAATGGGTGAAACACCATTGCCAAAATACATCAAACGCAAGCCAACGGATGAGGATAAAGAGCGTTACCAAACAGTATATGCTAAGAACGAAGGTGCAGTAGCTGCTCCAACAGCAGGTTTGCATTTCAGTCGCGAATTGCTAAAACGTTTGGAATTAAAAGGTGTGAACTTTGCGAACGTAACATTACACGTTGGTTTAGGAACATTCCGTACTGTGGAAGTAGAAGATCTTACTAAACACAAAATGGATTCAGAGCAAGTAATTATCTCTGATAAAGATTGTGCGATCGTAAATAAATCACGTGAAGCAAGAAAAAAAGTTTGTTGTGTTGGAACAACCAGTATGCGTGCTATCGAATCATCGGTATCTACGGATGGATTCTTAAAGCCATACAATGGCTGGACAAACAAGTTCATTTTCCCTCCATACGATTTCTCTGTATCTAACTGTATGATCACCAATTTCCATACGCCTGAATCAACTTTGTTGATGATGGTTTGTGCTTTCGGTGGTTACGACTTGATCATGAAAGCTTACAAAGAAGCAGTAAAAGAAAAATACCGTTTCTATTCATATGGCGATGCCATGTTGATCTTGTAAACTACGAATACGAATCAATACGAATATACGAATGGGCACAATGTTCATTCGTATATTTTTTATAAAGCAAAAAGGTAGATGCAAAAGTATATCATCATAGTAGCAGGAGGTAGCGGATCGCGCATGAACAGCGCTGTTCCAAAGCAGTTTCTTGAATTGAAAGGGAAGCCTGTTCTACTGCATACTTTGCAACAATTTATAGATGCTATTCCCGGAATAAAAATAGTGTTGGTGTTGCCAGGTGCTTACAAAAACGATTGGGAGAACATCTGCAAAAAATTCAATTTTACTTATCCAGTTCAATTGGCTGAAGGAGGAGAAACACGTTTTCACTCTGTAAAAAGTGGATTGACATTGGTTCCTGAAGGAGCTGTTGTTGGAGTGCACGATGCAGCCCGTCCATTGGTCAGTTTTACAACCATTCAAAATACGTTCAAACTAGCTGAAGAAAAAGGGAATGCGAGTCCTTGTATCCCTCAAAATGAATCGATCCGTGAAGTAAATGGAGAGAACAACAAGGCAGTTGACAGAAGCAAGTATTTTATTATTCAAACACCACAGTGCTTTCAATCTACTCTATTAAAGAAAGCATTCCTGCAAGATTACACATCCACGTTTACTGATGATGCAAGTGTGTTGGAAGCAATGGGTGAAAAGATCAATTTGATAGAAGGCAATCGTGAGAACATTAAGATCACTACACCGCATGATCTGATCATTGCGGAGGCGTTAATGGAACAAACACAATAACCTTTATTATTCTGCGTTCGCATCAGGTGAAAGCAAAAATTTTATTTCTCTTATTCCTTTTTATATCTGTATTTTCTTTTTCTCAAACGGACTCGGCCGTTTTTCCTGAAGATGAAATACTTCAAAAAATTGAACTTGGTGATCCTTCCATTCCCAGTTTACGCTATAAGCATCAATATATTTATCCAATTGGCAAGTGGTGCACTGTTAATAGTGACAGTATTAGGTGGAAGCTCTCGCAAGTAAATTCTAATTCGTTATTGAGCCAATGTGATGGACTGTATTTTAAAGGCAATGGTCAGTTGGAGGAGCATGTAAACGATCATTTTGTAATGTTTGATAAAAGAAGAATCAACTTTATTGTAAGGGATTCTATTCTTGAATTTGTTGTGGTTAAAAAGGGTAGTACGAAAGAGTTGGAGCAATATATTGTGGAGGATTTTATAGAGCAAAAAATGACCTTAAAACTCTTAAATATCAAAAAGGTAAGCTCAGAGTCATTTACCCCAATTTTTGGAAACTCAGAAGATACGGAGAACACGGTAATTAATGTGAATGGCAAAAAGCTTACCTATTCAAGATCGAAATGTACAATGTTTTGTTCCGATGCAAAAGGCATTATTTGGCAACGTGTACTGAACTCAGACTTATGCAATATCATCTATCTTAAGCCACTTAAAAAACCAGTGAAGAACTTTCAAGTTGTATTTCAAACTGACGAAAAGAAAATCTACATATTGAATTTAAATAATGGGAAGACAAAAAAAATTACAATGAAACAATTTGAAAAAATAGTTTCTAAATGATCTTAAAAACACTCGTTCTCTCTGTCAGCTTCATTCCATCTGTGTTTTTTAACAAGTTAAGTCCCGGACGTTTTCCTTTCTCCAATGTTCCTAATTGATCGAAGCCCAAAAACTCCGCTCCATTTTTTGTTGCCCAGGTAAGTAGTGTGTTCAATTCAATTCCGGGATGATGTTTGCTGATCGTTTTTAATTCATCCAACACAGATAAGCTCCAGTTCGAAGCCAGACTATCGGTTCCGACCGTTACTTTACAATTTTCATTAATGAATAATTGATAATCGGGTAAACGGTTTTCAATGTATAGATTGGCATTCGGGCAAGTACAAAAATAGATATTAGATGTTAGATCTGAGATGTTAGACTTTATCCAATGAATCTCTTTTTGCGTGGTGAACGTATTGTGTACTAAAAGGATCTTTTTAGCATCTTTTAAATAAGGTAAGGTGGATTCCAATGCATTCTTACCTGTTTTACGCATAAAGGTAGGATTGATGCCCATGTTCTTGAACGCATCATACATCACACCTGTATTGCTTTCAAACAATTCATTCTCTCCCGCGCTTTCCTGATTGTGAATAGTAATAATGTTATTATTCGCTTTTGCATCCTCATTGATCAAATTCAATAATTCAAGCGACATGGTATAAGGAGCGTGTGGCGATACGGAAACATGATTGTTGATGCTTGAGCGTTTTAGTTCTTCTTCCAGCTTTTTTCCGCTTTGGTAAGTTTGTTCAGCCTTTGAAGGATCCAAACTGAATATTTCAATGAAGGTATGATACGCTAAATTGCCTTTTGCTTTTTGTTTAAATGTGCTGTTGTTGTTAGAGATATCGCCTACCGCTACCACACCGCTGCAGATCATTTCCTGCTCTGCCAATGCGATCCTGTTTTCAATTTCCTCTTCTGTAAAATTGTTTCGCTTACTGATCAACTCTCCTATAAAGCCTGTCATTCCTTTGTTTTCCGAAACCTGCTTTTTCATGTGCGACAGCTCCAAATGACAATGTGTATTCACAAAACCCGGACAAAGAATACCTTTTAAATGTGTTACTCCCCTCTCATTTCCAAGGAGAGGGGCCGGGGGAGAGGTTATCGTTCCATCATCATCAACAGTGATCACTCCATTCGGAATAGGAGCAGCGTTAATAGGAAAAATATAATCAGCTGAAAATTGGCGCATAAATTTGAATTCCCTTGCACGTTCTCGACTCCGCTCGAACTGACAACGCGCGCTGTTAGTTCGAGCGGAGTCGAGAATGGTGTGTTGGCTTTAAATACAGCACTAAATTACAAATAAACTGCCTCTCTTTCAGCATTATTCTTTTGTGCTATCCTCAAGGGAATTATTAGTAAATTTGTGTCCGGTCACAACCGTTCATAATTCATACTCATTTGGAAACCAAAAAAGACATACGTGCTTTATCACTGGAGGAACTAAAAAAAGTTTTCGTGGAAAACGGAGATCAGGCTTTCCGTGCCAAACAAGTATATGAATGGCTTTGGAAAAAGTCGGCTACCTCATTTGATGAAATGACCAATCTGTCGAAAGCTACCCGCGAACTGCTGGATAAACATTTTGTGATCAATGCGGTGAAGGTGGATGATATGCAGGTGAGTAAGGACCGTACCATCAAAAATGCATTTAAGTTATATGATAGTAATATTGTAGAAGGCGTGTTGATCCCGACCACGAATCGTATGACGGCTTGTATCTCTTCGCAAGTAGGATGCAGTTTAACCTGTAAGTTTTGTGCTACGGGCAAGTTGGAGCGTTTACGGAATTTGAATGCCGATGAAATTTATGATCAAGTAGTATTGATCAAAAATCAGGCTGAGGAGAAATACAAAACGCCATTGACCAACATTGTGTACATGGGAATGGGGGAGCCTTTGTTGAATTATAAAAATGTGTTGGATTCCATTCACAAGATCACTTCACCCGAAGGCTTGAACATGTCGCCACAACGTATTACGGTGAGCACGGCAGGCGTTGCTAAAATGATCATGAAGCTGGCCGATGATAATGTTAAATTTAATTTGGCTTTATCATTACATGCTGCCAACGATGAAAAGCGCAATTACATTATGCCGATCAATGAGAGTAATTCATTGGAAGCATTGGCCGAAGCATTAAAATATTTTTATCAGAAAACACAAACACGTGTTACGTACGAGTATATAGCATTTAAAGATTTTAATGATAGCTTGCAGGATGCAAAAGAATTGGCAGCTTTCTGTAAACACATTCCTTGTAAGGTGAATATCATTGAATACAATCCGATCGATGATGGAGAGTTTCAACAAACTACCAGCGAACGATTGGATGCTTTTGCCAAATTTTTAGAAAATAAGAACATCATTGTGAATGTACGCAGAAGTCGCGGAAAAGACATTGATGCTGCTTGCGGACAATTGGCCAATAAAAATAAAGAAGGCTTTGTAAAGAGAAAGATGAAGATTGCAAAGTAAAGTGTATTAAGTACAATGTATTAGGAGTGAACAGCATAACTGTCCTCTTGACAAAAGAAAACAAATGACAGTAAACGAAATAAAAGCACCGGTAGCAAAAGAGATGGAAGAGTTTGAATTAAAGTTCAAACACTCCATGAAAAGCTCTGTGCCGCTTCTCGATAAGATCACACAATACATTGTAAAACGTAAGGGAAAACAGTTACGTCCCATGTTTGTATTCCTTTCAGCCAAAGTATGTGGCGAAATGAATGATTCTACTTATCGTGCTGCTTCATTAATTGAATTATTGCATACAGCAACATTGGTGCACGATGATGTGGTGGATGATAGCAATGAGCGCAGAGGATTCTTTTCGGTAAATGCTTTATGGAAAAATAAGATAGCAGTGTTGGTGGGTGATTTCTTATTGTCGCGCGGATTGTTGTTATCGGTAGATAATCAGGATTTTCATTTGCTGGGATTGGTATCAAACGCAGTGCGTGAGATGAGTGAAGGCGAGTTGTTGCAAATAGAAAAAGCACGTAAGCTGGATATTGATGAAACCGTGTATTATGAGATCATCCGTAAAAAAACAGCCAGTTTAATTGCCTCCTGTTGTGCTTGCGGAGCAGCATCTGTAACTACCGATAAAGCAGTGATCGAAAAGATGCAAAGCTTTGGAGAAGCAGTAGGTATTGCTTTCCAGATAAAGGACGACCTTTTTGATTATGGCGATGGAAGCAATATAGGTAAGCCAACAGGCATTGATATCAAAGAAAAGAAAATGACCTTACCATTGATCTATGCCTTAAACAATGCCTCTTATTTTGAAAAGCGCAGGATCATCAACATTGTAAAGAACAACAATAACAACCCGAAGAAAGTAGCAGAAGTAATTGATTTTGTGATCAAGAGTGGAGGCATTCAATATGCCGAAACAAAAATGAATGAATACAAAGCCAAAGCTATTGATTTGCTTAACACCTTCCCTGATAGCCCGGCCAAATCTTCTTTAATTGGTTTGGTAAAATATACTACGGAGAGGAAGAATTAGGGTTGTCAATTACATTGCATTCTACTCGCACTATCTATTCTTAGCAATTAAATTTCAACAGTAATTTTTACGATTTTTTCTTTTTCTCACAATTCCAATTATTTGATTAGATTGTTTTTCTGCATATAAAATATTGATTTACAGATCGTTTATGTGAGCTGCAAATAGCAACTTGCTTGTCCATAGAATCCCATTTTTAAAAATATACCTTTCGAAAAATTATTTCAATTTTTCGAAGACTTAAACAAGAAAAATAGTTTTCAGACCCTATTGCACAGGAACTATTATGGGTATATCATTACCCCATAAAATCTAAAAATTTATTCCATGAAAAAACTACTATTCATGCTTTTGCTTCTGAGCAATGCTTATTTGTTAAGGTCACAATCAGAACTCCACATCTTTACAGAATGGGCCTCCAGTGCCGGGTCACAAAACTTTTTTCATAAAAGCAGAACCAAAACTGATGGAAGCGGGAATGTATATGTTGCAGGTGCAACAGTAAACAGTAGTGGGAATTATGATATTCTGGTAGCAAAGTATAATAGCAGCGGAGTTCAGCAATGGATTCAGCAATATAATGGTTATGAAAACTATCATGATTTTGCAACAGAAGTTTGCGTGGATGGAAGCGGAAATGTGTATATAACAGGTACGGTTTCTGACTCATCTTCAATTCAAGGGAGTGATATTATTACAAACAAATACAATAGTAGTGGCACATTGCAGTGGAGCGCAAGGTATAACGGCTCAGGAAATTTTTATGATTCAGGTGCTGATATTATTGTAGATGCCAGTGGTAATGTTTATATAACAGGTGGTACATATACTTCCACATCAATGCCTTATTCAAATGGAATTACAATAAAGTATAATAGTAGTGGAACACAACAGTGGGCAACACTTTATAATAACGCTACTTACAATTTAAGTGAAGTTGGAGCAAAAATAATTTTTAACGGTTCTACAAAAGTTTCGGTTGCCGGAGCAATTCAGACAGGTTTGAACACTTATTCTTATGGGAGATTAGATTATAATATCAGTACAGGCGTACAGTCGGGTGGAGTTATTTTAGGAACGGGAACAAGTAATATTGATCATGTAGGAGATTTTGTACAGGATGCTAATTTAAATTCATATATAGCCGGAGCAACTTATGATAGTGTTGGAGGGACGGGTTATAATTATTACATAATGAAACTGGATAGTACACTTGCAATGCAATGGGAGCGTACCTATAACGGTGCAAGTAATTTAGACGATATGGCCAATGGGATTAAGGTTGACCCATGGGGCAATGTATACGTAACAGGCTATTCCACCTCTTCTACACAAAAGAAAAACATCGTTACCCGTAAGTATAACAGTGCCGGTAGTGTTATTTGGACACAGACATACAACGACACACTGAATGGAGATGATGCGGGAATGGCAATGGCAATGGATGCAAGTGGTAATATTTGTATCGCAGGATACGATAGCACCATGCTTGGTTCAACCAATTATCTTGCGATAAAATATGATACTTCGGGTGCTCAGCAATGGATCATTCGATACGATGGGATGAAACATTTAAAGGACATGGCAACTGATGTTTGTATAGATAATAATGGTGATTTTGTGGTAACAGGGATGAGTGAAACAGCTCCTGCTACTTATGAATATGTAACAATTAAATACGTTGAAAAAAACATCGTTACACCTACGGATGCTTTAGGAGAAAACCCTCAAACAGGTTTTGATTACTTTGAGAATAAAGGACAATTAATTGCAGCAGACACTACTCTAATTCCTGATGTGAAATACTACTGCACGAGTATGCAGCCCACATTGTATTTTAAAAATAATAGTTATAGTATGGTTTTTGCTCATGCAGATACGACAACAACGCCTGATACTCTTCATCGAATTGATGTTGAATTTAATAAAGTAAATCCTAATGCAAAAACCTATGCAATGGAAGAACAGGAGTATTTTAATAATTATTATTTAGCACATATTCCTCAAGGAATATCACTAGTGCATTCAAACAAAAGATTAGTAACAACAGATTTATACACTAATATAGATGTTGAGTATTCAAGTAATCAAAATGGGTTGAAATATTATTTTGTCATTAAACCCGGGGCATTTCCTAATACAATTGAAATGGAATACACAGGAGCTAGTTCATTTAGCCTTGACGGTAGCACAAATACTTTAACAATTAATAGTAGTGTAGGCAGCATAACATACGGACGTCCGACAGTATACCAAGTCAATAGTAGTAATATTGTTGTTCCGATAACGGGATGGACTGCAGATTGGCAAACAAACGGTGCTAGTAACAAGTATAAATTTAATGTAGGAGTGTATGATAGTACTAAAACGTTAATAATAATGGTTTCCGGTATTTCTTATCCTGCATCCCCAGCGGGCTCAAATGAAAATTTATGTTGGAGCACTTATTTTGGTGGTGGGAATGAAGATTATATCACTGGAGTGGATGTGGATGATATTGGCAGTCAGTTTATAACAGGATTTACTTTTAGCGATATTACTACATTTCCCCCTTTGCCTGGTGCATTTCAACCAAATCTTAAAGTAGGATATGATGCTTTTTTGGCAAAATTCAGAACTAATCATTATCTCCATTGGGGTACTTATTTGGGCGGTACACAAAATGATGTAAGTAATGATGTAAGAGTCAGAAAGTATGGCAATAAAAATCCTTACATAGTGGGTTCAACACCATCTGCTGATTTTAAGTATTTTTCCAAAGTAGGAGCGCACAATGATAGCACACTTGGGGGCGTGCAAGATGGATTTATTGCAGAATTTGATAACAATTCTGGAAATCGGAAATGGATTACTTATTTTGGTGGAACAGGAAACGATCAGTTATTTAGTCTTGACTTTGATACTGCCGATAGAATGTTTATTACGGGTAGAACAAATTCGTCATCAGGAATAGTATCTGTTGTGCCATCTGGAGCTTACACACAATCTTATGCGGGAGTTATGGATGCTTTTATTGCTCGTTTTACACCTGCCGATAATTATGATTGGTACACTCCATATGGTGGATCAGGGTTTGATGAAGGTATCTCTGTAAAAGTGGATATTTATAATAATGTTTTTATTTACGGAAATACATCCAGTCCCACAGGGTCAGGAGCATTGCCAACAACAAACCCTCCCGGGACAGCAGATTATTATGACAACTCATTAGGCGGAGCACAAGATGCCTTTATTGCAAAATTTTCTTTTGGGGGAACTCCTCAATGGGGAACTTATATTGGAGGAGATAGTCTTGATGCAGCAGGAAGTAATGCCTTAGCCTTTAATAGTCATAATGATATTTATATAGGAGGATTGACTTTGAGTAATAACTTTCCAATGAAAAACTCATCTGCTTTTTTTGATAATGCTTTTACTGGTGCCGATGGATTTTTAACTAAATTTAATGGTGCTAATTATGATACATTATGGAGTACCTATATCAGTGGGAATAGTTACCCTAACAATATAAATGTTACATCAATAGCGATAAATGGTGATAATGAAGTGTTTTTAGGAGGAATTACGGAGGATCTTAATTTTCCACTGATGCAACTTACCAGTTTTTTTTATCAAGATACTATGTTTGGAGCTTTTGGAAATACGGATGGTTTTTTGATGACTTTTAACGAATGGGATCAGCAAATACTTGGAACTTATTATGGAGGACATGGCTTAGGTTATCAAGAACAAATTATAGATATGGCAATTTTTAATGATTATTTATATGCTGTTGGTGTTACAAATACAATTGAAACAAATAGTGTAAGGTCGTTTCCTTTATTTAATCCAGGCCTTTTGGCCTATTATGATTCTACTTACAATGGAGGGATGTATGATGGTTTTGTTTCCATGTTTTGCATAAATTCAGTCGTAGGAATTAATGAATTCAATTTTACTAATAACAGTAATGCAAACTTTTTTGTTTACCCAAATCCGACAATTGAACAATTGACTATTAAATTGAAAAAAGCGTTAAAAGAGAATGCCATAATTGAATTGTATTCAATTGATGGGAAATTATTATATTCGTATATACTTTTAAACCATCAGGAATCAATTAGTATTGATGTTAGCAAATTATCGCAAGGATTGTATTTGCTTAGAATTAAAAATGATGAATTAAATTCCAGTATTAAATTCTCAAAATATTAATGATGACTCTCAAAAAAACAGGCTTATTATTATTGATTGTGTTGTCATTCACAGTAAAAGCGCAATTGCCTCCTGAATGGGCTCCTGCGGGTATGCCTTTGTACGGAAGTCAAGTTCGATGTGTTTATTCAGATACGATTAATGATATACTTTATGTAACAGGTGAAATTTTAACATCCCCAACAAGCTTTTCAAATTATTACATCTGCAAATACAATGGCTCAGGCTGGAGTACATTGGGTGCATTTAATGACCAACTTCTTTCACTTACCACTTATAATGGAGAGTTAATAGCAGCAGGATTTTTTACGAGTGTAAGTGGTACCCCGGTTTCTTACATTGCCAAATACAATGGTACTAGCTGGCAGCCTTTTGGAAATTTTGATAACCCGGTTACAAAAGTCAAAGTAATAAATGGAGAGTTATATGCAGTTGGATATTTTAGTATCATTGATGGTGTGCCTATACATCGAGCCGCGAAATGGAACGGAAGTACCTGGTCAGATATTCATGGATTTTCTTTAGACCCTACAGGTTGTATGCTGTTTGATATTGAAATATACAATGGGAATGTTTATGTATGTGGTAATTTTTATGATGATATCTCAGCGATCATTGATTTGGCTGTATATAAAGACGGAATATGGCAGAAAGTTGGAGTAGGAATAACGGGTGCTTTTACTAGTGTGACAAAGTTTGCAAAATATAAAAATGAATTAGTTATTGTTGGAGGAATATTGAAGCCGGAAGGGAATGTAGGGCATGGAATACAGAAATGGAATGATACTGTTTGGTCAGAGGTTGGTGACGGAGTACAAGATTGGAATAACGGATACAGTTATGCTACTATCATAGATGCAACAGTTTATGACAATGAATTGTATGTTTCTGGAGCTTTTGGTCATGCAGGACATATTCAAGGTAATGCTTTAGCAAAATGGGATGGTATAAAATGGTGTGGATTAGCTACTAAAAATGTATTTAATGTAAACACTGGTGGAGCTACGTCTATTTGTTTTTTCAATGATACGCTATATTTGGGACTTGCTAACGATACACTTAATAATATTTTTACAAATTCTTTGATAAAATATCTTGCCGGTAGTTACACAGATACCTGCAGCATTAATTATACGGGTGTTGACGAAACAATCAATTACAATTCATTTTCAATTTACCCCAATCCCGCTCAATCCATAATAAACATAGAATTTGAGAATTCAATTTCTGAAAGCTACACATTAAGCATTCTGAATGTATTGGGCGAAACAGTTTATTCCAAACAACTGAATGATCCCAAACTTCAAATTTCAGTAGATGAATTTCCAAGTGGTATTTATGTAGTGCAGGTGCAGAATGAAAAGGACATCTGGAGCAAGAAATTTATTAAGCAATAATTGATTTTGTGATCAAGAGTGGAGGCATTCAATATGCCGAAACAAAGATGAATGAATACAAAGCCAAAGCCATTGATCTGTTAAACGCATTCCCTGAAAGCCCGGCCAAAGCTTCTTTAATTGGTTTGGTAAAATATACTACGGAAAGGAAGAATTAAAAGCCAATTATCTTACATCTCTTTTAATCATTGTAGAACTTGACAATGAGTTGCCTATATTTGTATAAAGGCTTTTCTCATGAAAAAAATATTTCTGTTTTTTATTTTTTTTCTGTTTTTTTTCTGCTCCAAAGCACAAAATTTCGTTCCTGTGCCAGGAGGAATTTTCGATTATCAATTACAAAAAACAATTTACGATTCTGTGAATAATCAACTTTTAGTAAGTAGCAGACTCTTGGATGACATTAATGGCTTATATGTTCGGGGGATTGGTAGTTGGGATGGCGCAAGTTGGGATTCACTTGGTGGCGGTTTGGATACACATGATACATTAAGCACGACTGCAACTAACGCTTTAATTACTTCTTGTATACCCTATAATGGCAAATTATTAGTTGGAGGACAATTTAAATCAATTGGTGGAATAAATACATCTTTACTTGCTTTGTGGGATGGATTGAGTTGGGATAGTTTACCTCAGCGAGCATTTGAATTTAGCACCAATTATGCTGACGGTATTGTGTATGGTTTGTACAAGCATAATGGATTAATATATATATATGGTAATTTTGACAGTATTGTAGGACAACCAACCAGTAGTATTGCAACGTATGATGGCAATAGTTTTCAACCGATTGTTTTGCCTTTAGATTCCGGTTCTCAAATATCAATACATGATGCAATAGAGTTTAATGGAGAATTGTATATATGCGGTGCATTTGATAATAATCCTACCCCAGGATATAGGAGTATATTAAAATTTGATGGTTCAAACTGGCTTCCGGTTGGTGGGGGTTTGTTAAATTTGGGTTCAGGAGCGTATTTGCATAGTATGGTTGTGTATAAAAATGAGTTGTACGTTGCTGGCCATTTTTTAAAAGCTGATGGTAATACCGGGGATAACGTTATGAAATGGAATGGCTCTCAATGGATAGATGCTCAAATGAATAATGGATTTAATACTGTTATTTATAAGATGCTTGTTTATCACGAACAAATTTGGTGTTTTGGATATATGGATAGTGCAGGAGGGTTGAGCGCTTCTAATATAGCTGTTCTTGATTCTACAAAATGGTGTACATATGCAAATGATATTTTTGACAATATTATTGTTTCTGCTGCAATTTTTAATGATACGTTATATATAGCAGGTGGTTTTTGGTCTGTAAATAATGATTCATCTGTTAGCCATTTTGCAAAAATTCAAAATCCAGATAATTTTTCAGGCTGTATCGCATTAGGAATTAATGAAATTTCAAGTTTCAATTCATTTTCAATTTACCCCAACCCCGCTCAATCCATTATAAACATAGAATTTGAGAATTCAATTTCAGAAAGCTACACATTAAACATTGTAAATGTATTAGGTGAAACAGTTTATTCTAAACAAATGAATGATCCCAAACTTCAAATTTCAGTAGATGAATTTCCAAGTGGTATATATGTAGTACGGGTGCAGAATGAAAAGGGCATCTGGAGCAAGAAATTTATTAGGCAGTAGTTTATTTTGTGATCAAGAGTGGAGGCATTCAATATGCCGAAACAAAAATGAATGAATACAAAGCCAAAGCCATTGATCTGTTAAATACCTTCCCTGAAAGCCCTGCCAAAGCTTCTTTAATTGGTTTGGTAAAATATACTACGGAAAGGAAGAATTAATTTTGTACATTAGTATGTACTTAATTAATACTCATTGAAAAAGTCATTTGTTTTCATTGTATTTGTATTTACGCTGCTATTATTCAATAGCTGTGGAAAATTTGAGTATGAAAAATACTACGAAGTTCCTCCGGCACCTTTAGCAGATCTACCCGCCTATTCCTATTTCAAAACAGGAACCTATTGGGTTTATAAAGACAGCGCTAGTGGAGTAGAAGATAGTGTGTATGTATTTGCCGATACCAGTTATTTATACCACCAAACGAATACAACACAAGAGGAAGGAGACTATATGTTTTATGGCTTTAGAGCTTACAGCAATTACGATTCTTGTGTTTATTATTACAGTATTTCGATGGGAAACTACATTTTAACTACAAAAGAAGTTGGAGCTCTACTAAGAAAATACAAGCAAACAGATTATATTGGCGCTACATACACAATGACTAATAGATTTATTGATGGAGATCAAATTATATATTATGCCGCCCAAGGAATTACCTATTATAAACAAAGCTATGATTCATTATTAATTGGTACGAATGTATTTCGGAATGTGGTAAAATTTCATCATACCAAAGATGAGACAATGGAATTAAGCCCTTCAAATGTATATTTTTCAAAGCATGTTGGCCTAGTCAGAAAAGAAAAATTAAGTACAAACCAGATTTGGGAGCTAGTCCGCTATCAGGTAATACAATAGAAGGGGATTGGGTATTAATGTGTTCTTTGGTGATGTCAAAAAAATATACTGCGGAGAGGAAGAATTAATACACCACCATTTTGCCTGTTCCTATTGGAGTATCGCCTTTTTTTAATTGATAAATATAGGCACCGCTTTTCAGACTGAGTTTCTCTATTAGTATCTTATCTGTTGTGATATTCTCGTATCGTCTGATCAGTTTACCTGAAAGATCATACATATCCAGCTGATGTACTTCGCATTTATCGTTTGAAAATTGAATGGTACTAAAACTGGAGAAAGGATTAGGATATAAAAGTGTTTGTCCTTCGGATACAGTAATTTGTTCGCCTCCCGGATCATTCATGTTCCGTGAATCGAATTGATACATCGGGAAGTTATTATTTAATGCAGGGCCGTATGTTGTGTATGTGTTGTATGGCTTCGTGACACGGATCTTTATCGTTACTTCCGATGCCAAAAGTTGTTGCCCTGCTTTCAGTAAAGGCATTCCTACCCACATGGCATCGGCATATACTTCCCGTTTGTATGTATCGCTTAGTGTTACTGTAGAGGCAATACTTGCAGCATCCAATAATTTTTTGATCGTTTTGCAGGAGTCATACATTGGAATGTCTTTTAATTCATTTGGAAGATAAGGGTCAGTTGCAAGATAGCGTGCATCGCCATTGTGTCCGAATATGTAGATATAATGTTTTCCTCCAAACAAGATCTCACCATTCGCTCCTAATTCATTTGCTGTCGGATTCCAGATCATATCTTTTCCATTCTCTATGGTGTACCAGGAGTCTTCGCCAAATGCAATATTTAGTCGTTCACCTGTTTCTAAATTGATCGCATATCCCGGAAACCATCCCATGCCTGTGCCTGTGCCATCTGCTTGCCCTTCTTTATCAACTGATGGAGCCGAACGTAAATTTAATTTTGGTGCTGCGCCTTGCGATAAACCGGGATCACTAGATGTTTCCAATACGGCAGCACGCGACCATTTTGTTTTATCAGGTGTAATAACAAGATCAATACTAGATAAAAAACTCATGGAGCTTAATGTCTGGAATTTATTCCAGGCAGGCCCGCCTTCGCCTAGAACAGGAACAGTGCTTCCCAGTGAATTCGTTCCACACAAACGATAAGGTGCAAAGGTGCGATGAATAATGTTCTCGTAATTTTCGGAATAATCAACTGCGTAATCGTTATAAAAGCCGTTGAAATCAAATGCTTCAAATGTTCCTGAACGGATCCAATTGGTAGGGAAGAGTGTGTCTTTATCAACTACACCGCCCAGCCATTGTTTACTGTTGTCGGAATAATGGATCGATGAACTAATGAACCCATTTTTATTTTTTTCTATATCGATATTATATGTAGAACTGCCCGGTTTTATTGTTTTTACTACCTGTACCAATAATCCCCATTGCGGGATCAATTGTGCCTCACCTACTTTGATGGTGGAAGCAGAATACACTGTATCATTAGCATTTTGACGATACATGATCCAGCCCGATGTATCGTTTACTCCATTCAGACGGATCGTAAAAATATCCTGTGGCAATACATTTTTATCGATCACTTCAACTCTTACCGGACCTTTTGAATAATTGTACACCGGCCGGAATACACGATGAAAAGGACTGTTCAGAACGCTGTCGTGCATGCCGTTTATGAATTCCAATTCATATCCGCAATTACCTGTTCCTTCCATACGTTGAACTAAAAAACCCGGATTATTATACTTTACAGTGATAGGCATACATACCGAAGATGTGCCGCATTCATTACTCACGGTTAAACATACATCGTAGGTTCCGGGCTTGCAATACGTATGTTTTGGATTACGTTCATGCGATACATTATATCCGCAATCACCAAATGTCCAGGTAAATGTATTTCCTGCATTGGGATAATTGAACTGCACATCCATTTCATTGGAAGAATAAAAAATAACAGGATTGGGCGGAACACATTGTATCTGAAAACAATTATCAAATAATTGCTGTGCTTTATCATCAGCTAATTTTAATTTTTCTACTGATGCTAAATGATCACCGCTGGTATCGCGTGCCCAGATAACAGCTTTGGTGATGGTTTGAACGGCACCGGGTTGAAAAGTGAATTTTCCTGCCGACATGATAAATTGCCTATAAGCAGGGAAGTTAACTGTTGGTAAATATTCGGTCCATGGTGGCTGTGGCACACCATTGGTGCCCCATCCATAAGGATCGGAATCGCCCGGAAAATGAAACTTGCAAGGGATACTTCCATTCATGATATCATAATAAAAAGTTGGAAGACCGGCTAAGTTTAAAGTTTGCATGAACAGATAATAATGACCTGCGGTGTTGGGGTAACCCATTGCGTTATTATCGCTCCAAAAATTCATGAAGTTCGACATCTTGATGCGTTCACCGGGTTCATCAATAATACTATCGCGGTCATTATCTACACCATCGAACGCATCGGCCAATGGTCCGCCAATAAAATCGATACCTACAGCAGGAGGATGTTCTCCGTATTGAAAAAAGGAAGCACCGGCATTATCATCAAGAGAATCTCCATTATAGGAATAGCCCATTCCACGTGCAACATCACAACCTACATAATCATCAAATGGGCTCCCCACAGCAGGATCGATGTACATTCCAAAATACGCATCATGATAGGTGTTATTGGAACGGTTGATGATCTTGTATTGATAAAAGGTCATATCATTGATCTCATCAAAGGTGCTGTATGCAAAAGCCTGAGCCTGTATCTCCACACCCATAGGTGCGCCTTGTGTGTTATTATGTGTATTGCCAACATCATTAATTACCCACCATAGGGTTTGTTCACCCAATAAATTTCCATTGCAATTTTGTGTAGATCCGTTGAGTGCATAAGCAGGATAATCGCCATTATGCGGATTGTAATTCAAGTCACCATCCACATCTACATAAGGTGCAATAGCACCCGGCCAATCAAGTATCGATGCAGGAATAACATAGTTAGGATCAGTATAGTTACTAATAAAATGAGAAACATCTGAGCGGTTCAATTTCCAAACTTTATCATAACGCAAACAAGTGTCGGCAGTAGTAGCTTGTGTAAGTGAATCAATTGGTCCCGGATAAAAATCGAATCCTTGATTACGATACCTCTGAGCAGCTAAATGCAATTGATTGCTACCATCTAATCCTCCAATAATGAGTCCACCAAAGTAGAGCGAATTTTTTTTAGAACCTTTGGGGACTTCGTATCGAGCCTTTGTTAGCAGATCCCACCACATATCACCACCGTTTAAAATGGTGGTACGCACATTATTAATATCCAGATCGGCTTGAGCGGTAGCAGGAGCACAGTTGTTGATGGCTTGAGCCAGTGGAGAAGAGGTTTGAGCCTTGCCCTCAATAATGCAAAAAAGAAATACAGCTATAACATAAACTTTATGTAAAAAGGATAGTAGCATGTAGCATTTCTGTTTGAGTACAATAAATATAGTTCAAAAAAGCGGGAAATGAAAATAGATTTTCAGATGTATTTAGTACATTGCTGAAAATAATTACTGCTTTATTCTAATAATCAGACGGAGTGAACTATAAAAGAAATAGAAGTATGATCAATCATGAAATGAAACAATTACAGAAAAACAATCCTACAAACAAGGCACTTTCCCTTTATAGTAGAACACAGTTTTTTATAACATTTTTTTTAATTTCAATATTGAGTCTCTCTCTAAATGCACAAAATGTTACTGAAGTGTGTTCCTCTACGTCATCATCCAGTTACGATAAATTTAAAGTACAGGTAGGTTACCATACTGAAATGGGGCCGGGAGAAGGTAAAGGAAGTTTATGGTGTAAAATAGATAAAATAGCCGTGTCGCCAGCAAGTGGAGCAAGCTATATGTTTAGAGGTCAGGCTTACACTCCGGGAGATATTGGACTAGCATCATGGTCATATGCTTCTGAGGCAAACCCGGTAACAGCAACAGTTGATATTATTTACAAAGGAAGTTTGATTAAAAGTAATAGAATGAGTATTGTTTATAATACGGAAATAAAAATACTTACGTTTTACGACAATGGAGGAAAACCTTCGGCAACAGTAGGATCCTTTAATATTCCTTATTCCGGTTTTTCAAAAAATGATATTGTAGTAAGTATACATGATCTTTCATCAAATTGTCATTGTGGATCAGCCGAAGTGCAAAAATTGATCAACGATAAACTTAATTCAAATACTTCCGGTACAACTAATTCAAGTACACAATATTCTATCAGTAGTAATCAAAATTCTTCACAAAGTGATGGAGGATATAGTAGTAACCAGGGGAGCTCCACAGCTAAAAAAGACCTCAGTGATATGTATTATTTTTCAAAGGAGCCTAGTCCAACAACAAATCAGACAAGTAATGAAGCCTGGGGAGCGTTAAATAGTTTTGGAAATAGTCTTGTCAATAATATAGCCCGTAATCAAGAAGCGGCTTATGAAGCGGAAATGCGAAGAGCTGCTGCAGAAGATAAAAAAAACGCAGAAGAATATGAATTATGGCAGTTGAAGGAAAGTTGCCTAAGCGATTTCGAGAAAGGCAATTATGATAAGATTTACAACAATGCATTGAAAGGATTGTCCAATAAAAACAAAAAGTATGAAACCGATTTTCTTTTCTGGGCAGTGATAGGTGGTGTTTTACAAAAAAAATTTGAAGAAGGCATCAGCTATGCCAATAAACTGAAAAAGCACCCTAAATTTAGTGAAGTTGGTAATGATAATCTGCTTTTGATCGAGTTCTATTCCGGCATAAGCCATCATAACCTAAAAAAATATGACGATGCTATTGTGGCATATAAAAATGCTCTTAAAATAAACGACAAAATATCCAGTATAAATCGAATTGTTGGAGATGTGTATTTTGAAATGAAGAATTATAACGATGCTATCGTTTATTATACGAAAGAGCTGGAAATAACTCCTTATGATTTGTCGGCCTTAAAATCAAGGGCTGAAACAAAGTTAAAGTTGAAAGATTTTCAAGGTGCTGAGAGCGATTATACATTGGGTATTGATCATACCTCCGAAAGTGTTTTCTTTTATGAAAAAAGAGCGGAGAACCGGCATTTTAATTTAATGAATTACGATGGAGCAATAGCTGATTATACAAAATTGATGGAAATTGGCTCTAAAAAAGCTTCGTATTTTCACAAAAGGGCAAAAGTATATCTTTCAAAGAAGGAGACCGACCTTGCTTTAAATGATATAAATACAGCAATAGCTTTGGATCCCAAAGATTCCTGGTTTTATTTTTTCAGGTCACATATTTATATGCGAAAGGAAAAGAATGATCTAAACAAAGCATTGAGTGATCTGAATATTGCGGTGGAACTTAACCCAGCCTCTTTTGATATTTTGCACAGAAGGGCAACTGTTTTTAAAAGGCAAAAAAATTATACTCGTGCAGCATTAGATTATACTTCTCTAGTTCAAAAGAAAAGTGATAGCGAGTTTTACAACTTTGAGTTGGCCAAGCTTTATTCTTTGTATTTGAATGACACAGCCAGTGCGAATCCGTATTTTCGAAAAGTGCTTACTTTAAGTAAAATAGAAACTAGAATTACTTTTTGTCATTTATTTCTTGGGAATACCGAGCTTGCGCAGTCTAGAATTGAGCAAGCGATTCAATCACAAACTGATATAAAAGAGAAAAGACAATTAATGTACTATCAGGCAGAAATGTATGCAATACTTAAACAGGAAAAAAAGGCACTAACAATTTTAGAGGAATTGCTTAAAACCGGCTATGTACTTGACCCATACGAAGCTCAGTTTGCAGATGGTTTCATTTATATTAAAGATAAACCTGCTTTTAAAAATCTACTTGTAAAATACTATAAACCCCAATAGCAGGGAGTTTTTCATTTTTTTGTTTCATTACCTCCTCAAAAATAATTTCATTCATTTTCAATGAATTATGCGCTAGCCGTTTTTAAACGTTTAAAAACGGAAGTCTGTAAGCCTTGTTAATCCTACAAACATGCCCCGAAATTTAAAAAACGCAAAATTTTGGTATGGACTTGTATCAAAGAATGATTTAGGTTTGCTGCGAAAATAAAAATGCGATGAAAAAAATTATTTTTCTTTTATTCTTTATTACACTATTGTTTGGCTGTTTCCCCAATTCGTTCATTCCACAAACTCAAAATACACCTTTGTTTACCGACAAGGAGCAGCTGGAATTAAATTTTGTTCATACGCATCGCTCTTTTGAACATCAGATAGCTTATTCACCAGTAAAGAATTTTGCAGCAATGAGTAATTTTTCTCTTGCAACTACTTCAACTGTTTCGGAATTTGGAATAGGAGGCTATAAACAAATTGGTAAAGCATTGGTCGTTGAGATGTTTGGTGGTTACGCTTATTGTGAAAATCATTTTTCTGATACGATGCGGATTGAGAATTCATTTTTTGAGTATTATCCACATGCTTATAGTTCTCAGATCTACGCAAACAGATATTTTCTTCAACCTGTCATTGGTTTCAGGTTTACTGATAGGATCAATTTATCATTATCAGCGAAGTTTTGTTATTGGGATTATGAGCGATATGAGTATTATGGTGAAACAGTCAATTTTGGTCAGACACCACTTGTTACATATAACGATAGTATTGTAAAGCCACATACAACAAACTCTACAATTGAGCCAACCATTACTCTGAAAGTTGGAGGGAAGTATGGGAAGTTTATGTTTCAATCCGGGATGTACTATGTTATTAATGAGAATCCACGATTCCAAACACCGTATCGTCATTTTCCTTACTTTATTAGAATTGGTTATAATATGACTATTGATTTTAATAGCTTTAAAAATAATAAATCATTAAATTAGATCAAGAAATTGTTTTAAAGAATGAAAAGATCCATTTTGATAATCACAATATTCATCATCACACTATTCAGCTGTGACTATGATTATGTCCCCTATTTTGAAGCCCCCAAGCCTCAAATAGAATTGCAAGATCTACCTGCTTATGCCTATTTTAAAACAGGTACCTATTGGATCTACAAGGACAGTGCAAGTGGAGTAGAGGATAGTGTGTATGTGTTTTATGATACAGTATTTCAGTATCATCTTGGTACAGGAAATGCTCAAGCTGAAGGAGATTATATGCAGTATGAATGGCATTCACACAATTTTACTGATGAATATAATTATGATTATAAAATTGATTATGGGTTCTATGGATTAGCTTCTAAGCTAGTTGGAGTAGAAAGATGGAAATTTAAGCCTGGTGATTACGTAGGAAATTCATATATGATGTCTAATATTTTTGACTCAAATTATCCATTTGGCTATTATGGATCTCCTGGAACGATCTATTTTAAAGAAGAATATGACAGTTTAAATATTGGGGGGAATATTATTAGAAATGTTGTTCATTTTCAAGATACAGAAAATGCATCAGAGAACATATTCTTTCCGGGTTATGGTTCCCTAAACCCTCGCACAGATTATTATATAGCAAAAAATATTGGAGTGGTGAAGATTAGAATAACAGATCACACTCAGTTCAATTTAATTAATAAAATGCAATATCTGGCCAGATATCATATAATACAATAATCTAAAATAAATATGAAAAAAAGTACTTTAGGCAAGACACTTTGTGTACTTGCAGTAGGATTCTTTTGTCTTAATTCCAAAGGACAAAACGAAGAAGAAAACCTAAAAAAATATTGGAATTATCGAGATCGCTATTTGAAGCAATTTGTAAAAATTGGTTCAAATGAGGGCGATGGGTTGAATTGTATTAACATAGATGACCAACCATTGAATGAGTCTGCTAATGTTGGGGCTAATGCCTTCCCGACCACTAATCCTCAGTACGGGTATCGAAAATGGGCTGATGTCCCTGCTAATCAAGGGAATTATTTGGCCGTTTTGGCAACTCAGGCAAGGCTTCAATCTGATGCCAATATTGATAATACTGCAGTGCTAAATGAGCTGTATTATGCAATTTTAGCTATTGAAAGAATTGATGGTTATGCTGAGCGGTTCATTGATCCGCAGCAAAATTCAAACTATAACGGGTTTTTTATTCGTGATGATGTCAGAAATACAGTGACTCAAGAATGGATAAGTCAATATCCTATTACAGAAGATCCAAGGGATAGGTATGAAGCTGTAACTTCAGGATATTACAATGATATGTATCCGGTAAAAAATTTGGCACAGCGATGTGATAATGAAATGAGTCAAGATCAATTGTTTGGAATTTTACAAGGATTCGTTTTTGTGAAAAAATTTGTTGGTCATGTTTTTGTGCGGCCCACATCACTTGATGTTGGTTTTTTTATAGACGATAAGATCAAACAAATTACTGAAAGGTATATGACGCACTTAACAGCTATGCACTCTCGAATAGAAGAATATTCAATTGTGAAAATTGACAATAATCAATTGCCATTAGGGTGGAATTCCGGCTCTTTTCCTCCTTTAGGCCCTGTTGTCGGGTTTCCTGGTTCCACAGATACAATTTCAAATGTTTGCAATGTAAATGAAAACTGGATAGTGTTTAATCCTGTGATAAATGATGTTTGTGGTAGCTTTAATCAAAAACAAAAAAGCGAAATCAGACCATTTGCATATCCTGTGGCAAAAATTGCTGAACTAATAACAGGGAACGACTATACTTCTTTATTTGGTAATTCTGCTTATCGTTTTAAAAAGAATTCTCAGGATATTTTAGGAGATGGTAATTATTGTTTGCCTTACAATATTAATCTTCCTCTCGATGATTTGAACGGAAATCATTGGCAGCTACTTCAATATGCTTCTGAGATACTAACACCTAATTCTTTGGCAGGAGAAACACCATCCTTATGTATTAATATAACTAATGATACGATTTTTTTGCCGTTTGGAAATGAAATTAAACCTCTGATGCTATGTTTTCCTAATTACAACACTTATATGGCATTACAATTGGCAACATTAAGTGGAACTTGGCAACAGTCTAAGATCAATCAAATTGCTCAAAATTGGAATATGCCTTTGTTTGATATAATGTATGCCGCCCTAAATAATTCCTCACCGAGTCTTCCTCAATCTTATTGGAAGGGGTTTTTAGATTCAGCTCCTTGCCAAGGGCCATATAATTATAAAAATCCTTATACGGGTATTGTAGAGAGAGATAATAATTGGTTTGCTCCCTTCAAATGGGATGGAGAGGGCGTTTCAGATGTTAATTCGCATGGTGAATTTAATGGTAATGACTACATGCTTTTATATAATTTGTACCAATTAATTTATAAATCTTCTAATCAACTTCCAAGCTATAAAGAGAATACTTGCCCATGTAATGAGTCAAAAGAAGTTTCTCAAAAAATAAAGAATCATTCTACTGTCTTATCTAATGGAGAATATTTGTTGAATAATAACACAGTGGTAGGAAGAAAATTTACCGACTACATGACATTCGGCATCAAACTAAAAGAATTCTCGATCAACAATCTTCAAATCCCATCTGCAAAACAGTTAGATGTACAAACGGATCTGGTTGTATGTAATAACAGCACTATGAAAATAAAAAATGGTGGTAAGATCGTTGTTGGTGATGCTGCTTCTCCTCAGTCATCTATTATTGTTCGCAGCGGTAGCACATTGCATATCGAAGGAAATGGGCGTCTAACTATAAATGATAATTGTAAAATTATTATTGAGAAAGGAGCTACTTTAGTTTACGATGCCGGTGCCATTATTCAATTATTGGGTAATGATGCGGTTTTGGA
Source organism: Bacteroidia bacterium (assembly GCA_016786925.1). GTDB lineage: Bacteria > Bacteroidota > Bacteroidia > 2-12-FULL-35-15 > 2-12-FULL-35-15 > 2-12-FULL-35-15. Next base: position 21,361 of record JAEUTU010000056.1, on the reverse strand, counting down.
AATTCAAGGAGATCTTGTTTTAGGAAATACCGCTGTTTTCAAATTTACTTATCCGAATTCCACAAGTGGATATGTTAAGTTCAGTGATCCTGATTTTGCTCAAGCGCCTTATGATCAAATTAGAACTGTCTCTCCCGGACAGACAGCTAGTGTAGAGTTAAGAGGTGCAAATAAGAACGATAAAATATTAGAGGTTGCTCAAGATCTGCTTCAGGTAGCCATTGGAAATGGGATTACTACATTTAAAGTGGAATATGGATTAGTTGATTTTACTTATAATAATGGAGTTACTTATATTAGTTCGGATGCGAATGTTCGGTTCTACAATAGTAAATTTACAAAAACTCCATCTATTCCATCATCATCTACTCAGCCATCAAATGTGGCTGTTTGGGGACAAGCCCAATGTCAGATAGCGGCTTGTGAATTTTCTCCGAATGTCGGCTTGATCGGGAATTTATTCGCTTATGGGAATAAACTAACGGTTACCGGAACTCTCGCTTATGGCGGAATCCGGACACAGGGAGCAGGTTTAACATTAAACTCTGTAACAACAAGTTCTTTAACGTCTGAATTAATGAGCTTTAATTCAATTGCAACCAATAGTAAATTTATTTATGGGGAAGGAGCCTCTATTATTTCTTCTCCTGTTGAATTTGATTTCAATTCTTGTAGAGCAAATAATAATTATTTTTCGGGCTACCGTGTGGATGGGCCAACATTATTGAAAGTGAAATGCGGTCAGGTAAAAACAAATCAATACACCGGTTTTCATTTGGCCAATAACGCCTCCTTAAGTATGAATGTGACAGATAATGGCGGATATGTAGATGCACGTGATAATGCTGTGAACACTATTTTGCTGGATAATGCACATTCCATTGATATAGAAAATGGCTACAACGATCTACGACCATATGATTTTTATTCAGTTACCTCCTCACAAACAAGTAGTAGTGCATGTGTAAATTTTGCAAATTGTGGTTATGTTGTTATCGAAGGTAGTATTCAACAAATGCCAACGAATCCTATTTTATCGGATAATAATAGATGGCAATTAAGTACAAGCAATACATTGTTTCCATTGCAAGCGGCTAATGGGAAAGATAAATATACCCGTGTGAGTTCTACCTATTCGTTGCCGGGATCGAATGATGTGAGATTTGTTGCCAGCTCACAAAGTCCGATAGTTGCTTGTGATTATTGGAATACGAGCTGTACTACTTGCCCGAAAAGTTATTTGGAGATCTGTCCGACTTGTCATGTGATCAATACAGATGATTTTACAAACGTGAAAACGAATGAAGCTGTTAAGTCAGCAATTACAAAGTTAGAAACAGCTTCAATTGATACTACTGCCAATAAGGAATCAGTAGATATGTTATATCAGGTTTTACAATATCCTTTGCCTGTTGCAAATGATGGAGATAAATACGTAAAAAGTATTGCAGAAAAGAAGATCCTTGTCGCTTTAGCGAATGGAATTGAAAAATCAGAAATTAAAGTTTCCGAACAACAACTAAGTCCGGAAGTAATGAAAGTATTGGAAGTGGTTGATTCAAAAATTTTGAAAGCACAAGCAGACAATAATTACGATCATCTTCAAAATGCTGTATATGAAAAAGCCCTGTTGTACTATTCATCTAAGCATAGAACGGATGCTTTGTCGACATTAAACCAATATTTACCATCTATACAACCTAAAGATCTCGATCGCTTTAATCGTTTGGTATGTCAAATCACCAGTGAACAGCAATTGTTAAATGGTGAGATCAGCCAGTACGATTATCTCCGATCAATAGAAAATTGTGTTCCAATTCAGAAAAGAGAAGTGGCACGAAGAACATTAACAATACCTTCGGAAGAGTCTGATGAAATTGAAACATTAGCCGTACAGGTTTACCCTAACCCGGCAGAAGACCAATTAAATGTACAGTTTTCACAAGTTCTTTTGGCGGATGCATTATTCAGTATATATGATCTAACCGGGAAATTGGTGTTTAGTACACAGTTAAAAGCCGGAACAGATAAGTCGGAGATCATAGGTTTTGATCTATCTAATGGAATGTATATTTATAAAGTAGATAGTGGAGGAGAGATTTTACATCAAGGCAAACTCAGTATCATTAAATAATAAAAACAACAAAGGCTTTCAACTTTTTGAGAGCCTTTGTGTTATTCTGCTTTGGTTCTGTTTAAAAAGTCGTGCAGCATACTCATGAGTAATCCACCCATAATGGCTCCCCAAAGGCTCATGCGCCACCAAACCGATTTGATAGGGCAACCATTGGTACAACCCCAAAACTTCCAGTAAATAAAACCGCTCACTGCTCCCAGTATTATTCCGGTAACAATGAGCGGATATTTTTGCTTTATGAATTTATTCATGCTTATTTTTTCTCAATAGGAAAGCCTTTTCCTTTCCAGTCAGAAAATCCTTTTTCTAAATTGTACACTTTTTTGAATCCATGTTTTTCCATGTATTCAGCAGCATCAGCCGAACGTCCACCTGCAGCACAATAGATATAATACGTTTTATTTTTATCCAATTTAGCTACTTCTTTTTCCCATTCCTTGGAAAGGTAATCAACAAATACAGCTCCTTTAATGTATCCTTTTGCTACTTCATCAGGTGTACGTAAATCAACAATAACACCTCCTGTTTTATCGCCTTCGGTAATGGCTTTGAAGCGCTCCGATGACAAATTGGTTACCACTGTTGATTGTGTTTGTGCCATTGCGCTTGTGGCAACTGCAACTACTGCAATAAATGCGATGATGATCTTTTTCATTGTCTTATTTTGTTTTTAGTTATTATGCGAATTGTGGTTGTACCAATTTTATGCCGGTTTCTTTGATCTTCGCCATTCCACCTCTTACATTGGTAATGTGTTCAAATCCTTTTTGTTTCATGATCGATGCAGCCATCATGGAGCGGTATCCTCCAGCGCAATGCAAGAAATAATGTTTGTTCTTATCCAGTGCATTCACCTCATCCTGAAATTTCGATAAACAGATATGTTGTGCATTCTCGATCATGCCACCTTCTACTTCTCCTTTTTTGCGTACATCCACAATGTTCGAGTCGTTGTTGATCTTACTTACAAATTCTGAAGCAGTGATACTTTCAATGGTCTCTAACGATTTCCCTGCATTTTTCCATGCTTCGATACCGCCTTGTAAATAACCGTGTACATTTTCATATCCTACACGTGCCAAACGCAATACTGCTTCGGCTTCTTTGCCTTCATCGGCAATAAACAACAATGGAGCATGTGCATCTAAAAGAGCACCTACCCAAGGAGCATATTGTCCGTTCAATCCAATATTGATCGCTCCGGGAATGTATCCTTTTTCAAATGCATCCGGATCGCGTGCATCCAGAATGGTAGCACCGGTTTTCATTTCTTTCTCAAACTCTTCTACACTCAATGGCAATGTGTTTTTGCTCATTACTTCATCAATGCTTTCGTATCCTTTTTTATTCAATACAGCATCCACAAAGAAATACTTTGGAGGAGCAGATAAACCATCTAATACAGCAGCAATAAACTCCTGCTTAGTCATTGGCTGCATCGCATAATTCATTTTTTTCTGAACACCAATGGTTGAATAGGTTTCTTTTCCAATATTTTTTCCGCAAGAAGAACCCGCTCCGTGTGCAGGATAAACGATCACTTCATCGCCTAATGTTTTGATCTTGTTATTTAATGACTCGTATAAAAAGCCTGCAAGATCATCCTGTGTCAGATCGCTTTTTACTGCAAGGTCGGGACGACCCACATCACCCACAAATAATGTATCTCCGGTGAATACAGCATGGTCGGTTCCGTTCTCATCTTTTAGAAGGAAGCAGGATGATTCCATGGTATGTCCGGGAGTGTGTAACACTTTTAACTGGATCTTACCAAGGGTAAATACTTCGCCATCTTTCGCTATAATGCTTTCAAAGCCTGTTTCAGCTGTGGGGCCATAAATGATCTTTGCACCTGTTTTACGGGCAAGGTCGATGTGGCCGGACACGAAATCGGCATGAAAATGTGTTTCGAATACATATTTTATCTTGGCATTGCGTTTGGCAGCCAACTCAATATAAGGTGTTGTTTCACGCAAAGGATCAATGATAGCAGCTTCGCCATCCGATTCAATATAATAAGCCGCTTCGGCCAGACAATTGGTATAAAGTTGTTCTATATACATGAGTTATATTTTAAATACGACACAAAGGTAAGACAATCAGAAACTAAGTTACAGTGATTTTTGTTACAAAACTTATACTCCGGGAAAAAAGAGTTCTTTGGTAATGATATAAGTTCCCATGACTAAAATAAACCAACCAAAAACAGGCTTTAGTTTGTTTCCGCTGATAAATTTAGACAGATAACTACCGATCATAATGCCAACGATGGCCAACGATGTAAACAGAAGCAAAAAGCCCCAGTTGAACTCATGCGTTCCAAAATCACTTAGAAATCCAATGGAGGAATTGAGTGCTACAATTGCTAAAGAAGTTCCAATGGCCGATTTCATGGGTAGTTTTGCCAACATGACCAATGCCGGGATGATCAAAAATCCGCCACCGGCACCTACTAAACCAACTAATGCCCCTACGATTATTCCTTGCTGAAAAATAAGAAAATAACGGTATTCAAAGTTGTTACTGCGTTCATCGGAACGTAGGATCTTTTGCTTGCGGATCATTGTAAATGAAGCCACTACCATTAGAATAGCCAACAAAAGCATTAATGCAGCATCTTTGGTGATCTCGAAAGTGCCAATGTTTAATAAATGATCGGGTATACGATGCAATAAATATTTACGGGTAAGAAAAATACTTAGAACCGATGGAATGCCGAATACAATGACCGTTTTAATGCAGATCAGATTATTTTTCAAATACCTCAAACCACCAATAAAAGCGGAGATCCCAACAATAAAAAGAGAGTAGGAAGTAGCATTTACAGGAGCAATTCCTAATAGATACACCAACACAGGAATGGTTAGAATAGAGCCGCCTGCACCTATCAAGCCTAATGACACGCCAATCAACACTGCTGCTATATACCCTAAAATTTCCATTGCTCTAATGTGCAATATTTTTACAAAGGTACAGCCATATTCTGCGCTTAATTTATTAACTGTTTTTTAAAATTAGTAATTGACCGTATTGTGTTCCCATTTAAAAGACCTGATTCGCATTGAATTCAGTGATGATTTACATCTTTTTTTTAGAAAATGATTACACACGTATCAAAGGCGTTTCCATAAAAAAAGCGTGTTGGAGCCCAACACGCTTTTTTAAAAATAATAGTCTTCAATTATTGAAAAGCATTGAATCCGGTAACATCCATACCAGTGATCAACAAGTGAATATCATGTGTTCCTTCGTAAGTAACAACTGATTCAAGATTCATCATGTGACGCATGATCGGATATTCACCTGTGATACCCATACCACCGTGGATCTGACGCGCTTCACGTGCAATCTGCAATGCCATGTTCACATTATTACGTTTTGCCATAGAGATCTGAGCAGGTGTTGCTCTGTGCTCATTCTTTAAAACACCTAATCTCCAAGTCAATAATTGTGCTTTAGTGATCTCTGTGATCATTTCAGCCAATTTCTTTTGAGTTAACTGGAATCCACCGATCGGTTTACCAAACTGGATACGCTCTTTTGAGTAACGTAATGCTGAATCATAACAATCCATAGCCGCTCCGATTGCCCCCCAAGCGATACCATAACGCGCAGAGTTCAAACAACTCAACGGACCTTTTAAACCTTTAACGGTAGGGAATAAATTTTCTTTTGGAACTTTAACATTCGAGAAAACCAATTCACCTGTTGCACTTGCACGTAAACTCCATTTTCCATGTGTTTCAGGCGTTGTAAATCCTTCCATTCCTCTTTCTACTACCATCCCGCGAATGTCGCCTGCTTCATCTTTTGCCCAAACAACTGCAATATCAGCAAATGGAGCATTAGAGATCCACATTTTTGCACCATTTAATAAGTAATGGTCGCCTTTATCTTTAATATTAGTGATCATTCCGGCAGGATTTGAACCATGATCAGGCTCTGTTAATCCAAAACAACCCATCATATCACCCGATGCCAATTTTGGCAAATATTTACGCTTTTGTTCTTCTGTACCGAATGTATAGATCGGGAACATTACCAAAGAACTTTGAACAGATGCTGTAGAACGCAAACCGCTATCTCCACGCTCCAATTCTTGCATAATGATACCGTATGAAATTTGATCCAATCCCGGACCACCGTATTCAGCAGGGATATACGGACCAAACGCTCCGATCTCAGCTAATCCTTTGATCCATTGTTTGGGGAAAGTAGTTGTTTGACAAGCTTCCTCAACAATTGGAGTAACTTCTTTCTTCACCCATGCACGTGCAGTTTCACGGATCAATTTATGTTCGTCTGTAAGTAACTCATCCATTAAATAATAATCATGAGCTTCAAATCTGTCTGTTGCCATTCTTAGTGTATTTTATAATTTGAAGCACAAAAGTAATGAAATATATTATAAGTAAAAACCAATTGAAACCTATCGGCCGATCCTGCGTTACAATAACCTAATTGTTGAAAACGTTTGTTAAAAAGTTTGGATTCCACCTTTTCAAAACTTACTTTTAGAAATCTATTTTTATGAAAATTAAAAATCAGATATATAAAAGCCAATGATTAGCATGAAAAAGATCGCCAGCATATTCATCATTTTATCTGCAAGCACTATGTTTGCTCAAACCGACATGAGCAAAGTAGCTGTAGTAGAAAAATATGCGGTAGGTTATAATGAAGTCAATAAGATCCAGTTCATCAACGATGAATTTCTGTATTCAGAAGGCTGGCACAATTTACCTCAAGCCAAATTTTGGCAGCAGATCATGGCACTTACACCCGATTCGGCATTGGTGAATGTAGCAGGGGCAAGAAAAATTGTAGATAAAGTTTACTTAAAAGACTGGAATAAATTAACCGATCTTTCAAAAACGACCTATAAAGACAGCATCAGAAAAATACATGGTGTGCCGGATAGCGTCTCTATCCTTTTAACAGCAGGAAAAAAAGATTTTTACGAATTCAAAAAGGTAATTCCTACCATCAGCAAATCCATTGATGTTTTCAAACAAAATGGAGTGGATCCATGGTATGCACAAGCTATTCTATTGATCGAAAGTCCCGGTAAAACCCATACTAAATCAACGGTTGGAGCTAACGGTCCTTTTCAGTTGATGAAAGCTGTTGCGATCAAGCAAGGATTAAAAGTAAATAAGTATGTGGATGAAAGAACCGATGTAGAAAAGGCTGCTTTGGGTGCATCCCGTTTATTGAACAGAATATGCATTCCATATACAAGAGCAATGCTCGACAGTGCACATGTGAAATACAATGAAACGGATCTTTGGTTTCGTTTATTGGTACTTCATTCATACCATGCAGGAGCAGGAAATGTAGCAGGTGTTATCCGCAAGATCAACCCTACGGAAGGTGGAATGCAATTGATTCAACAAGTATGGCAAACTACATACGGAGGATTCAGAAATGCTTCACAAAACTATTCTCAGTTGGCTTTAGCAGCATTCTGTAGTTTCGATAACATTGTGATGCAACCAACCGATTCCGTTTATCTGATCGAAGGAGATAAAATGTTTAATAGTTATGTTCAATGCAAATGTGCGCCTTATGATGAGTGTAACTTTTTACAAGGTTGTATTCAGAAATATGAGAACGATTTGAAAGAAGGTGTTATTCCTTTCGATTATTTTATAACGAAAGTAAAAACAGTTGAAACCGAATTAGCCGGTTTAACACCTTTCAAATACCCTTACAATGAAGATCATATCAACGATATCGGCTTTCACCTGTTAAAAACAAGAAATGCAGAAGAAGCCTATAAGTTATTTAAGCACTACGAGGTGTTAAATCCGGGCTCATGGACTGTTTATCAGGGACTTGGCGATGCATCGCGACAAATGGGAAACAAAGAAAAAGCGATCGATTATTACAAAAAATCGCTTAAACTGAACCCAGAAAATCAGGATGTTATGCGCGTTATGGCTCGCTTGAATGGCAAGTAATTATTGTCAAACACCTTCATATTTTTCGTAAATTAGCATTCCCTAAACGGAATGCTTTTTTATTTGAATGATCACCAAAGAGGACATAGATAAAATTTTTGATGCAGCACGCATCGAAGAAGTAGTAGGCGATTATGTGGCACTAAAAAAACGTGGTGCCAACCTGATCGGCTTATGTCCTTTTCATGATGAAAAAACACCTTCGTTTTACGTTTCCCCTGCCAAAGGGATCTGCAAATGCTTTGGTTGTGGTAAGGGTGGTAATGCTGTGAACTTCCTGATGGAAAAGGAAGCGATGACCTACCCGGACGCCTTGCGTTTCCTTGCTAAAAAATACAACATCGATATTCAAGAGGAAGAGCAATCGCCTGAACAGATCCAATCGCACAACGACCGCGAAAGTTTGTTTGTTGTATCCTCTTTTGCTCAAAAACATTTTTCCGAAAATCTATACAATACCGATGAAGGAAAATCGGTTGGTTTAGGCTATTTTAAAGAAAGAGGTTTCAGAGAAGATATCATTCAAAAGTTTCAACTCGGTTATAGCATCAACCAACGGAATGCCTTTAGTGAGATCGCTTTAGCCAGTGGCTATAAGATGGAGTATCTTGTTAAATCGGGATTGACCATTGAATATAAGAACGACAGAGAGGAAGGAACGGAAGAAGGACAAACCCATCAACAGGATATAAAATATTCTGATCGTTTCTGGGGACGCGTGATGTTTCCTATTCATAATGTTACCGGGCGCGTGATCGCATTCGGTGGTAGAACATTACGGACAGATACCAAGAAGATCGCGAAATACATCAACTCTCCCGAAACAGAGATCTATCATAAAAGTGATGTACTGTATGGGATCTATTTCGCAAAGAAAGAGATCATCAATCAGGACAATTGTTTTTTAGTAGAAGGATATACCGATGTTATTTCCATGCATCAGGCAGGGATAGAGAATGTGGTGGCGAGCAGCGGTACATCGCTTACACATGGTCAGATCAAACTCATCAGACGCTTTACCAATAACATCACCATTTTGTATGATGGTGATAGTGCCGGTATAAAAGCCAGTTTCAGAGGGATCGATCTTATTCTGGAAGAAGGATTGAATGTAAAAGTGTTGTTGTTTCCCGATGGTGATGATCCGGATTCTTATTCTAAAAAAGTAAGCTCTGAGCAGTTAAAAGATTTTATAAAAAATAACTCTAAAGATTTTATTTCATTCAAAACAAATTTGTTGATGAATGAAGTGAAGAACGATCCGATCAAAAAAGCAGGATTGATCAAAGAGATCGTGGAGAGTATTGCACTTATTCCGGAGGCGATCTATCGTTCGGTATATGTAAAAGAATGTAGCCGCATCATGGATGTGGAAGAGCATATTTTGCTGAGTGAACTGAATAAGATCCGCAGTAAAAAATACAATGAAAAGCGAAATCAGCCGGTAGAGCCTTCTGAAGATAATAGTTACATCGAAGAGCTGATCAGCGAAGAAAAGAAAGATGCAGTTAGTGCCGATGCAGAACATCAGGAAAGAGATATTATCCGTTTGCTGATCAATTATGGAAATAAAGAAGTTCGTGTAGAGGTGCAGGATGATGATGGAAAGCCTATGGAAGTTGGTGTTACAGTGGCTCAGCTATTGATCCATGAACTTCAGAACGATGATATTGTTTTAGATAATTTACTTTACAACCGCATCTATACTGAGTTTGTGGAGCAGTTGGATAAAGAAAATGTTCCGGATTATAATTACTTTATTGGTCATGAGAACAATGCGATCAGTTCTCTGACGGTCGATTTGGTAAGTACTCCTCATTCACTTTCAAATTGGGAGCAGCATGGCATTTATATTACCATGGAGGAAGATGTGTTGAAGAAGTCGGTTCTGAATGCTGTATATGCCTTAAAAAGCAGACGATTAGAGATCATGATCCATAATATTCAAAAACGATTGAAAGAAAATCCTCCTGAAGAAGAATTGGTTCAGTTGATGCAAACACAGCATCAATTGTTGGAAGCCAAGCGTGAATTCAATGCGCTATTAGGAAGGATCATTGTTAAATAATGAATATGGCAGAAAACAAGATCTGGTTTGGTCATCCAACTGTAGAAGCATTGGATTGGATGAATCCAAATACTCTGGCTGAGTCTTTACACATTCGTGTAACTGAAATAGGTCCTGATTACATAAAAGGAACAATGCCGGTGGATGGAAGAACGAAGCAACCCTTTGGTCTTTTACATGGTGGTGCTTCTGTAGCACTTGCCGAAACATTGGGCAGTATTGCTTCCTGGCTTTGTGTAAATCCTGAATTATTTATTGGTGTAGGCATCGAGATCAATGCGAATCATATCAAAGCTGTTACCGGAGGAATAGTAACCGGTATTTGTAAGCCCATTCATGTGAAAGGCATGAATCACATCTGGGAGATCAAGATCTATAATGAAAACGAAGAATTAACCTGCATCAGCAGATTTACATGCAGCATCGTTTCTAAAAGTAAGATGCAAGGAATAAAATAAATACCTACTTGTCCTTTTTAAATCCTACTAAAACCGAAACACAACCTGATGGAGGTGTAGAGCTTGTTGATTCAGGAGCATTTGCCGAAACCTCAACGATCAATTGCTGACTGGATTTCGATTTAAAATCCCAGAAATCAGTTGAATCATTCTTTTTACTATCGAACAGTACCTTTCGGGATTGATCCATTACTTTAAAGGAGCATTCACCAAGGATCTCTTCGCCACAAACAAGAATACGATAGTCCTGGCCGGAATAGATAGTTAAATCTACTTCAATACTATGTCCCGGTGTGAGCATAGAAGTATTGGTTTGTCCATTGTGTGTAAATGGAGCAATGTTCGGCATGCATTTCTTTTTTATGAAAGCATTGCACTGAGCGTTTGCCTGATAAAAAAATAAAACCATTACGAACATCGTCATAATGGTTTTGAATGGAGTAAATGTTTTCATCGCTTGCGTTTTACGCATTATTGAATCATTTTGTTTCGGATCTCCGCTGCTTTATCTGAAATTTGTTTTAATTGATCCGCTGTTATCTTGTAAGAAGCATTGTTACCAATAGTGGTAACACCTTTTTCTTTATCAGTACTTACTGTAGTTTCTGTTGGCTCTACTTTGATTCCATCATACACTGCTTTTAAAGGGCTCATTAATGCATGCACCTCAGCAACGCCTTCGTTATCAGCCTTGTAGCTATCCAGAAGTGCCATTAAATTATCCAAAGAAAGCTTTTGTTCTCCAATACGGGTAGACACATCTTCGTTTTTAGTGTCAGTTGCGATCTTCGTAGCAATATAAAGACCTTCCACCCATCCTCCTGCAATAATAAGTGCAGAAACACCCGGCTGGCCATTTTCTTTTAGGTAAGAATCAGCATTCCAATAGGAATCAGAAATGATCGACAACAAAGAATCTCTGTTTTCCATGTTCGCTTCAATACGCTCAGTTGTTTTCTCATCAAAAGAACCACTGATCCCTAAACCTGTTGCTAGTTTATTGGTACAACGCAAATAAAGCATTGATTCCTGTGTCTTGTCAAACATGCTGGTGAAGCTTAAATCAGCACCATAAATACCCAAGTTCAACGCCTTTGACTTTACAGAAGAGTATTGGGATACATTGTCTATTGGATTTAAGTATGCACTATTGTATTTTGCTCCGGCAGCCTTCAGCAAGCTGGTTGTTTCTACCGGTGAAGGAATAGAATAAAATACATTTTGTGCTTTAGAATCTTTTTCACTTTTAGCGGTAGTAGTATCAGTAAGTGATACTTCATCCGTTTCTGTTTCAGAACCTCCACAAGCAAAAAGTGTCATAGAAGCACCTAAAAGCAAAAGATAAGCATAGTTTGTTTTCATTTTCATAGCGTAGTATTTCATATACCAAATATATGAAAAAAACATTTTTGCTATGCCTTTTTTAAAAACAATCGTCAAAAAGTTAATAAATATTAGAGAAAGAGCATTAATGTGAATTCTACCAAAAAACCAAGTAGAAAACCGGTATATACCTGTGCCGGGGTGTGTGCATTTAGTTTTAGGCGGGCAAAGCCGACTAAGCCTGCAACTAAAATAGAAATAATAGCGATCAGCTGCAGATCGATCATTAATCGGAACGAGATCCCAATGATAGCAGCCACGGTGCCTCCTATACCAATCGCATGCGCACTGATCTTCCATTTCAAATTAATGATCAATGTAAGTAGGATAGATATAGCAGCTCCGAGTATCAATAGCTTAAATATGGAAGGGAAATCACCTGCTGTATGGAATAAGTAATACAAGGAAAAATAAAATAACGCGGTACTGATGTATGGTACATAGCGTTCTTCCGAGTTTTCCATTTCCAGACTTTTAATGCGTTTCAATCGTAATAATATCAATGCATTGATGGCAGGCATGATGAATGTAAAAACGAACGTAACGCCCACTAAAAAGATCTTTAATACCAGAGGAGTAAATGTGGAGATATAGTTTTTGGTAAATAGTAAAGCCAGAAAACCATAGGTAGGCATTAAAAGCGGATGAAACACATAGGAAATGAATTTCGCCAGTTTTTCCCCTATTGTCTTTTGAGGAGCAGATTGAATCTCTAATTCCATCCTATAATTCTTTTCTTAACCGGGCAACCGGGATCTCTAATTGCTCACGGTATTTGGCAATGGTTCTTCGGGCAATGTTATATCCCTTTTCTTTCAGGATCTTCGCCAATTTATCATCCGTAAGTGGTTTCTTTTTGTTTTCAGCGCCAATACAATCTTCCAGTATTTTCTTTACTTCACGTGTAGACACCTCTTCCCCACTATCCGTTGATAATGATTCACTAAAAAATGATTTCAATAAAAACGTTCCGAATGGTGTTTGTACATATTTACTATTCGCAACACGTGATACAGTGGAAATATCCAACCCTACCTTTTCAGCAATATCTTTTAAGATCATTGGTTTTAAAAGGGTTTCATCCCCTTCCATAAAATACTCTTTTTGATATTCCATGATCGCATTCATGGTATAAAGTAAAGTATGACTGCGCTGTTGAATGGCATCAATAAACCATTTTGCACCATCCAATTTTTGCTTCACGAACATGGAAGCTTCTTTGCTGCCTTTATCTTTACCTTTGGAGTATTCCTCCAGCATTTGTGCGTAGGCTTTACTCACCTTTAGGTCTGGAGCATTACGAGAATTCAAACTTAAATTCAATTGCCCGTCTTCATTCGTGATCGTAAAATCAGGGATCACTTGCTGAAAACTTTTTTGTCCATCGGCCATTGAATTCCCCGGACGTGGATTTAATTTCAGGATCTCTTGAATGACTTCTTTTAATAACTCATCATCTATTTCAAGTTTTTTCTGGATTTTATCATAATGCTTTTTAGAAAATTCATCCATTTGTTTTTCTACTACTTCTGTAGCGAGCTCAACGGTCATGGTTTGAATTTCTTTCTTACGAAGTTGTATCAACAAACATTCCTGAAGATCACGCGCACCCACACCGGCAGGTTCAAGATCTTGAACAATCTTTAAAAGAGATTCAAGTTCTTTTTCATCCGTAGAAATATTTTGAGAAAAGGCGATATCATCCACAATGGATGCAAGGTCTCTTCTTAGATACCCATCATCGTCTAGATTTCCTATTAAATATATAGCAATTTGATATTGCTTATCATCCAGATCTTTCATTCCTAGCTGACTCTCCAGCATATCCTGGAATGACAATCCAACGGAGAATGGGATCTCTTTGCGCTCTTCGTCTGGACTAGTATTATTCGCTTTTAACTTATAAGAAGCGCCTTCATCATCATCCATATAATCCGTTAAAGCAAAATCATCACGTTGATGATCTTCATCGGATGCTGCATCATCAAACTCATCATTATCAAACTCATCACGAGGATCCTCATCTGCTTCACTTCCTTCTTCCAATGCCGGATTGATCTCCATTTCTTCTTTGATGCGTTGTTCCAATGCAATTGTTGGCAATTGCAACAGCTTCATCAACTGAATTTGCTGAGGTGAAAGTTTTTGTAATAATTTTTGTGACTGTACTTGCTTTAACATAAAGATCTCTTGCGCTATATCGTTGTTACACAAAAATAACAAATATTTAGCCAAACTTCAGCAATAAAAAAGTCCGGATAACATTCGCTACCCGGACTTGCTTATGAATATCATAAATTACTCTACAGTAACTGATTTTGCAAGGTTACGAGGCTGATCGACATTACATCCACGCATTACTGCAATGTGGTATGAAAGTAATTGTAATGGTACTACAGATACCAATGGAACAAGGATCTCATCTGTTTCCGGGATCTCGATCGTATAATCGGCCATTTCCTTCACTTGTGTATCTCCTTCTGTTACAATAGCAATGATCTTTCCTTTACGGGCTTTTACTTCCTGGATATTGCTTACTACCTTTTCGTAAGAAGTGCCTTTTGTTGCAATTACAAACACCGGCATTTCTTCATCGATAAGTGCAATTGGACCATGTTTCATTTCTGCAGCAGGATAACCTTCTGCATGAATATAAGAGATCTCTTTTAATTTTAAAGCTCCTTCTAAAGCAACAGGGAAGCTGTATCCACGACCTAAGTACAAAGCGTTGCTGGAGTCCTTATAGATCTCCGCTATCTTTTGAATATTTTTATTCGTCTCTAATACCTTTTCTACTTTAGCAGGAATTGCTTCCAATTCACTTAACAACTCATGGAAACGGGATGCTGAAATTGTTCCTTTGCGGTATGCAATTCGTAAGGCCATTAATGTAAGTACCGTAACTTGTGCTGTAAATGCTTTCGTAGATGCTACACCAATTTCCGGACCCGCATGTGTGTAGGAGCCGGCATGTGTAGCACGCGCAATAGATGACCCCACCACATTACAAATACCAATGATGGTTGCACCTTTTGATTTTGCTAATTCAATCGCTGCTAATGTATCGGCAGTTTCACCGGATTGAGAAATGGCGATCACAACATCATCTTCATACACGATCGGGTTGCGGTATCTGAATTCAGATGCATATTCTACCTCAACAGGAATACGGGCAAGATCTTCAAATAAATATTCACCCACTAAGCCCGCATGCCAAGACGTGCCGCAAGCAACAAAAATAATACGTTTAGCATTCAAAAATTTTTGTTCGTATTCTGTGATCCCACCCAAATTCACAACGCCTTCAGCTGAACTCAATCTTCCACGCATACTATCTTTGATAGAGCGGGGTTGCTCATAAATTTCTTTGAGCATAAAATGATCGTATCCACCTTTTTCAAGTGCTTCCAACTGCAATTCCAACTCCTGAACATAAGGTGTTTTTGCTTTGTTCTTGATGGTTTTGATCTTCAATTCTTTTCCACGTTCAATAAATGCAATTTCTTCATCTTCCAGATACACCACATTTTTTGTGTATTCAACAATTGGTGTAGCATCCGATGCAATAAAGAATTCATCCGCACCAATACCGATCACCATTGGACTTCCTTTTTTGGCAGCTATCAATTCATTCGGATTATCTTTTGCAAGGATAACAATTGCGTATGCTCCAACTACTTGATTTAATGCAATACGCACAGCTTCACCTACACGTACTTGTTCTTTTTCCTGAATGTCTTCAATAAGATGGATCAATACTTCTGTATCAGTATCACTTAAGAATTTATGTCCACGCTTTTTTAATTCTTCTTTTAATGGGCCGTAGTTTTCAATGATACCGTTATGGATCATTACTAAATTTTTAGATCCCGAATAATGAGGATGTGCATTTACATCGTTCGGAACACCGTGCGTTGCCCAGCGTGTATGACCAATTCCAATAGTTCCATTCTTATTTTTGTCTGCAGCAAAGTTGTGAAGGTCGATCACTTTTCCTTTGCATTTATATACGTTCATTTCGGCATTATCCAATAAGGCAATACCTGCACTGTCATAACCTCTGTATTCTAAGCGTTGTAATCCTTTCATAAGGATAGGGTACGCTTGTTTATTTCCTATATATCCTACTATTCCGCACATGTTAATGTAGTTTTGTGTAAGTGATATTTAATTTCATTTTAAATGGACTTGCTGGATCGCCTCCGCCAAGAGGAACACGACTAGACGTGATGGCTCCATTTTGTGTAATAATATAAATGCCGTTGTTGTTTCTGGCTCCTGTTAAAATTTGCTGAATATATCTTGCAATATTAAATCGGTATTCTTTGTTGGTAGCATCGTATGAACCTCCAAAATAACTTGTTCCTTCATTATAATCAGGCACCAAAATGTTGCTGGTGCTATCATCGTTGATCTGAAACAGCAACAAAGTAGCAGGTGTAGCATACTTACTATATTCATAAATAGCAGAAGTATCCACTTTAATTACCAGTTCGGCCTTATTAATAGCAACAGCTCCCGAATCAACCCAACCCATTAAAAATGGAAATTCAATTTTCGTTTTAAGACCTGCATTTGCTTGTACAAACACAGTAGCATTCTGAGCAGGTGGTGTAGCAGAATTGATCTGCGCAGCTAAACCGGCATCAATGGTTGTATAATCGTGTTTAAATTTTGAAAAACGGGCAGCATTGCTTAAAGGAAATTCATATTTTAAACTGTCTTCTGTATCGTTATGATAATAAATTGACAAACGCGTTTTAGCATCGATCATTTTTAATCGCATAATATTTCCATCGCCCGAAGATAATGTGCTGTTTTCAGTAGTGATACAAAGTCCTTTCATGAATGCTTTAAAATTAGCATCGCTGGAGAGATTTCCTGTGTTTTGATTATTCAAAATTGTTGTTCCGAAAATGTTGTTCAGGCGGATACGTAATTGTGGTTTTTCACGAACTCCTGTTACTGTAACACTATCATCATAACCGGGAACAAAAGTTTGTGAGCCTGCCAGATCAAAGGATGATTTGATAACATCTTTATTAGAGTAATAGTTATCCTCCTGTTTAATATCTTCAAACAGTTGATATACATTCACTGTCTGTGTAGCGAATGTTCCACCTGTTGTATCTCCATAAACATACGTTGGGTCGTACACCAAAGCCAAAACAACTGAATCAATGGCTGCATTGGTACCAAAGTTAGGATTACTGGATGGTAAACGCACCTGCGTGTACATGGATGCAGAACTTACTCCAAACACAGGATCAACATATTTTCCTAATAATGCTTCTCCTGTAAATAAAAGTGTTTCATCAGTACGTAATGAATCTTCTTTCACTGTACGAGAACGGATGTATGTTGTATCGCTAAAGAGAACATTAAGCACATCGTCCTGAGGTTGTACTTCCAAACCCAGAACACTTGATTCATTACATGAGCTTAATCCTGCAAGAGAGAGAGAAGCAAGTACTATAAAAAATTTTGTCCCGTAAAAAAGCCGGGACAAAACATGGGGTATTCCTATTTTATTAAAGATCATAATTTCAATTAATCTACCATTTCTGCAACTTCTTCCAACACGGCATCATAGAATTCAGAGTAAGCATCCACATATTCATCCATATTTTTATAATCTAAATATGGCTTACCTGATTTTTTAATGTATTTCTCGATATCGCTATTGATCTTCGGACTGCCTTTTACAACAGCATCAGCCCAATCAATAATGGCTTTATTTACGTTTACAAAGGTAGGATTTTTCAATAATTCTACATCAGATTTTTCGATGCCTTCAAAAGAAACTTTTTTAGCAAAATCCTTATGCAAAGCTCCAGGGAATTCATCGTCATATACTGAGTAAACGATCTTAGTATCAGCGAATAAAGGATTATCCTTGAATGATTTTTTCAAATATAAAGCCATTAAGCCTGTCATCCAGCCATGTAAATGAACTACATCCGGAGCCCAGCCTAATTTTTTAACGGTTTCAATTACCCCGCGGCAAAAGAAAATAGAACGCTCGTCATTATCTGCAAAATGAGCACCTTTTTTATCGGTAAGCGTGTGCTTGCGCTCAAAATACTCTTGATTGTCAATAAAATACACCTGCATACGTGCTGCCTGTATAGATGCTACTTTAATGATCAATGGATGATCAGTATCATCAATGATCAAATTCATCCCCGATAGGCGGATAACTTCATGAAGCTGATTACGTCTTTCGTTGATACAACCGAATTTTGGCATAAAAAGACGGATCTCTTTGCCTCGTTCTTGAATGCCTTGTGGTAAGTGTCTACCGATAAGGCCCATTGGTGTTTCATCTAAATAAGGAGTAACTTCTTGGGATACAAACAGAACTCTTGCTTTCTTCTTCATGCGTTCGAATTAAGGTTAGTTTTAAAAAAGTACACAAAAGTAAGCAAAAATTTTCTGAATTTCAAAGTTTTAACGTTAGATTTGCCCTCTTTTATCGAAAAAAAAGCGCTGTTAATATTGATTTTGTTAGTTTTCAACAATTATTGCCAAGCATGATTATTCATAACCGCATACAAGAACTCAAAAAGCAGTTAAATATTGCCAAAAGCAATGGAAAAACCATTGGTTTTGTCCCTACCATGGGCGCTTTGCATGCCGGACACATTGAATTGGTAAAACGAAGCAAGCTTGAAAACGACATTACCGTATGCAGCATATTTGTAAATCCTACCCAATTTAACGACCTGAGTGATCTGGAAAAATACCCCCGTACGCTTGAAATGGATAGTCAGTTATTGCAAGCTGTGAATTGCGACTTTGTGTTTGCACCCGAAGTAACAGAAATGTACACCGAGCAGGAGCTGGAATTAAAACGCCAGCATGTGGAAGATAGAAGCTGGACCAATGGACAAGAAGTTGACTTCGGGATACTAGATAAAGTGATGGAAGGAGCGCATCGTCCGGGACATTTTAATGGCGTAGCACAAGTGGTGAGTAAGTTGTTTAGAATTGTTGAGCCACATAAAGCTTATTTCGGACAAAAAGATTTTCAGCAGTTGGCTATTATAAGGAGTATGACCGCCCAATTAAAAATGCCGACTGAAATTATTGGTTGCCCAATTGTGCGCGAAACCGATGGTTTGGCCATGAGCTCCCGTAATGTGCGGTTAACTGAAAAAGAAAGAGCTGTAGCTCCTTTGATCTATAAAACATTAAGTGCAGTTAAAGAAAAAACAGATACAGTACCCGTAAGCGCATTAAAGAATATGGCTAAGGAAATGATCGCGCAAGAACCTTTGATGCAATTGGAATACTTTGAAATTTCCGATGCTGCTACTTTAGCTCCTATTGATTCCTTAACACAAAGCAAAAGCGCAGTGGCTTGTATTGCTCTAAAATTAGGAGCAGTCAGACTAATTGATAATATGCTTTTAAAATAACTCCTTTTTTAATTCACAGCCTCTTCTTGCTGTAATTTCAGATCCATCCACTTAATAGCGTCAAAACTGATCCTTTTCGGGTATTTTCTGACCATAGAACGAAGATCTATTACTTTATAACCCAAACCGTCATCGCGGGAAAGATTATCGTGATCGTAAACGCCTATGCCGATAGAATCATTTTTGTAATAATGATACAAAATGAAGGTGTCCTTCCCTTCGTACCGATCCGTAGATTTTTGATAAGGAGTTTGAGCATAGATCATATCTGTTGGATAAAATACTGACCAGTAAATGTCCGGATAACTGCTGTTCCAAATGGTATTGTCCATCCCAACCGGACTAAAAGTTGAATCGTTCCGAAGTTGCAGTCCATATCCATATAATTTACTTTTATAGATCTTTGGAACGTTTAATTCGAAGGAGATCTCTGTTGCAAAAAGCTGTTTAGGATCGTATAACTTCAAGTATTTATAGGTGCTATCGGTCTTTAATCGTAATTCATCCATAAACAATGTTTGATATACTTTCAATGTGAACTTTTGTTTCCCGCTCTTGATCTGATGAAACGCATAGTAAGGCAATTTAAAGCTGAACGAATTTCCTTCCGCCAGATCGATCGTGTCGGTCGTTAATCGAAGATCATCTTTATTTTCAGTTGTGTCATTGGTCCATCGTAGTGTGTTTTTGAAGGAGCAATAGTCCGACTTAATGATCTGCCCATTATATAGAAATTCGAAATTAAAAGCTGTATGAGTGAGTGTATCCTTGTATTGCTGATTCGTTGGGAAAGGAATCTTATCCGCATTTTTGATCGTTAAATTAATAAGTAAAACATTGTTTATAGAATCTAAGGTAAGTGATGCAAATTGATCTGTAAATGCAGGCGTTTTGCTTATTTGTGTGTAGGGTACAGGTGTGGCTGTTTTAATATCGTAATTGCGCTCTCTTATGCAGGAAGGAAGTAAAATGATGAAGAAGAGTAGAACAATGGTATGAAGTTTCATTGAATAAAGGTAATAAAAACAAAACAGCCAATCATTTCGATTGGCTGTTTCAGTATAGTTTAGAATAAAAATTATTCTTTAATGTTTGCCATAAAGAACTCACGGTTCATACGAGCGATGTTTTCTAAAGAGATTCCTTTCGGGCATTCTACTTCGCAAGCACCGGTATTGGTACAGTTACCGAATCCCTCTTCATCCATTTGAGCTACCATGTTTTTAGCACGGGATACTCTTTCAACTTGACCTTGAGGTAACAAGGCTAATTGAGAGATCTTTGCAGAAACGAATAGCATAGCAGAAGAGTTTTTGCAAGTTGCTACACAAGCACCACAACCAATACATGCAGCAGCTTCAAAAGAAGCATCAGCATCCGGTTTAGGGATAGGTAAACAGTTTGCATCTTGAGCATTTCCGGTATTTACTGAAATAAATCCACCTTTAGAGATGATACGGTCAAATGCACTTCTATCCACTGTCAAATCTTTAATTACTGGGAATGCAGCAGCTCTCCATGGTTCAACAACGATCGTATCGCCATCTTTAAATGAACGCATGTGTAACTGACAAGTAGTAATTGCAGATTTTGGTCCGTGTGCACGACCATTGATGTACATACTACACATACCGCAGATACCTTCGCGGCAATCGTGATCGAAAGCGATTGGTTCTTCACCTTTGTTGATTAATTGCTCATTCAACACGTCAAACATTTCAAGGAACGACATATCAGGTGAAATGTCGGTAACTTTGTATGTTTCTAATTTACCGGTTGCTTTCGTGTTTTTTTGACGCCAAACTTTTAGCGTTAAATTCATATTTCCGTGACTCATATTGTTTAGAGTTTATTTGTAACTTCTTTGTGATACTTTGATCACATCATATTTTAATTCTTCTTTGTGTAATTCAAATGAATTTGGTCCTTTG
>JAEUTU010000116.1 GCA_016786925.1 Bacteroidia bacterium | reverse complement strand
ACAATGGAAACACCTGTTGCATAAAACGTATGATTGTTTAATTGAGCGGAGTTATGCTCATTTTTCAGGAATGTAGGTACTTCTCCAAACACAGCAGAGAAATTAACACCGCCTTTTTCAATTACATTCCCATTTTGAATGATACGGGTTCTTCCACCCCCGCCTTCTTCACGTACCCAATTGTCTTCTTCAAATTTACCCTTACCATCCTCCTTCTCCAAAGCATGGCATATAGAATCCTGCAGCTCTTTAAACCATTCGGTTATATGTTCCTTGGTAAGCATTATTGAACAGCTTTAACTAATTGATAATCCTGATATCGCTGAATAAAAACATATTTATTCTCAAAACCGCTTTCTACAGGAAATTGCGAAAATTCAAAATTAGCATCCAAACCATTATATTTCAATTGATCCAAATTATTCAGGAAACCTGTTCCATTTTGTTTCAATGCATTTATAAAAAAGTAGGTTACATCAAATCCCTGAAAGGAGAAGTGATCCGGTTCGGTTTTATAAGATTCCCTATAATTTTTTATGAATGTTTTTACCTTGACATTATTGTAGTCAATAAACGTATTAGAAGGTGTGTGCAGTGATACTGTATTTAAATATTCAAAATCAAGATTATCGTAATTCATCCAAGATTGAAGACCAAACAATACGATCTTATACTTATCCCTTAAAGCATGTAGCTTGCTAATAAATTCTGTAACAAACGACTGGTTACTGGAAGGCAATACAACCACATTCACCTGAGTGGTACTTAATAATGCTTGTAAACCACTCAATCCTTTTGCTTCTTTGATCGTATCTTTTTTAGTGGCTGACTTGCTCATTAAATAATCGTTCGCAGTTTTTTTAAATGAGTTATAGAAAGGAACATCTTTAGCCAAACCTCCGCCATTTACCAATACTATGTTCTGAGTTTGGAATGAATCTACCACATAAGTTGCCATCCGTTCTACTTGAAGGGTAACGGAAGGAGAAACTTTACAAACGTATGGATTCTCAAATAAGATCTTATTCACTTGAGTGAAGGGAGAAACAATTGGAATTTCATTTTCTTTTGCAAACTTAGCTACCGGCATAAAACTAGTTCCATATAATGGACCAATGATCAGATCCATCGATGCTAATTCCGGCTTTTTTAACAAGGTCAACACACCCAATGAATCTTTGTCATCAACATCATATACAAAGATCTTCGCATTTAATTTCTCCTTTTTGAGTGAATCAATTGCCAATTTAGCTCCCTCATAAAATTCTAGTGCAACTTTTGTTTTGTTAGAAAACTGCTCCTCACCTTTTACCAATTTTTCAATTTCAATTGCATTGGATTCATCGGCATGAAAAGGCAAAAAGAAAGCGATATTATATTCATCCTTCAACTCACCTTTGTATTTTTTTGTAGGAGAAGTAACATGATCAGCTGCTTCAATTTTTGAAGTAGTAGTTGATTGATCGAGGGGCTTTTCTTTCGCTTTTTCTTCAACAATTATTTTATCAGTAGTTATTGCAACTACTGCAGTTGTCGCTTTAGGTTTATTAGAAGGGATCTTAATTTTTTGACCGGTTTTCAAACCATTCAGAAGTTCCGGATTTAACTTTTTCAGCACTTCGTCAGTTACACCATACTGTTTAGTTATTGAATAAAGTGTTTGCCCTTTCTCTACCGTATGAACGATACAGTTGGATGTATCAATACTTGGTTCTTGCTTCACAACAACTTTTTTCTCAACAGGGATACGTAGTACCTGACCGGGTTTTATTCCATCTATTGCCTCAGGGTTCTCAATCACCAGATCATTCACTTCGATCTTATAAAATTTAGCAATAGCAAATAAGGTTTGCCCCTTCTCTACAGTATGCAAATAATACTTAACTCCACCTATTGTAGCGGAGCTCTTTGTTTTATGAATATCCGTAGATTCTTTTTCCTGGGCAATAACAGAGGAACTACAAAGTAACAGATACAATGTAAAAACTGAAAATAGATATGTAAGCTTTTTCTTCAATTTATTCCCACTCAATAGTTGCAGGTGGCTTTGAACTGATATCATACACCACTCTGTTGATCCCTTTTACTTTATTAATGATCTCATTGGAAACTGCTCCCAAGAAATCGTATGGTAAATGACACCAATCGGCTGTCATTCCATCTGTACTTGTAACGGCTCTTAACGCAACTGCATTTTCATAAGTACGCTCATCCCCCATTACACCCACCGATTGAACCGGTAAAAAGATCGCTCCGGCTTGCCATACATCTTTATACAATCCACTTGATTTTAAGTTATTGATGAAGATCGCATCAACCTCTTGCAATATCCGTACCTTTTCTGCTGTAATGTCGCCAAGTATACGAATAGCTAAGCCCGGACCCGGGAATGGATGACGATTTAAGATGGCATCATCTATTTTCAAAGTTTTCCCAACTCTTCTTACTTCATCCTTAAACAATGTATTCAAAGGCTCTACTACTTTCAATTTCATAAAATCAGGTAAACCGCCCACATTGTGATGTGATTTAATTGTTGCAGAAGGACCTTTTACAGAAACCGATTCGATCACATCCGGATAGATCGTTCCTTGCGCCAACCACTTCACATCCTGAATTTGTTTTGATTCATCATCGAATACATCAATAAATACTTTCCCTATGATCTTACGTTTTTTCTCCGGATCAGACACACCGGCTAATTCTGAATAGAAGCGGTCTTTCGCATTCACGCCTTTTACATTCAAGCCCATGTGTTTGTAGGATTCCAGCACGCTTTCAAACTCATTCTTGCGAAGCAAACCATTATCTACAAAAATACAATACAGATTCTTGCCGATCGCTTTATGCAATAATACAGCAGCCACACTTGAATCAACACCTCCACTTAATCCTAATACAACTTTATCATTACCGATCTTATTTTTTAGATCAGCCACAGTTGTCTCCACAAAAGAATCAGGTGTCCAATCCTGTTTACAACCACAAATATCTACCACAAAATTTTTCAGCAAAACAGACCCTTCAGTAGAATGATACACTTCGGGATGGAACTGAATACCGTATGTTTGTTCACCTTTCACTTGGTAGCCTGCATACTTTACATCTTTTGTACTGGAGATGATCTCGTAATTATCAGGAATACGGGTGATCGTATCGGCATGACTCATCCACACTTGTGAATTATTACTCACTCCTTTAAACAATTCATTATCTGCTTTTACAAAAGAAAGATTCGCTCTTCCATACTCTCTGTGTTCCGATGCTTGTACCTCACCACCAAACTTGTGCGCCATCAATTGAGCACCATAGCAAACTCCAAGCAAAGGCAACTTTGTTTTGAAGGCCGACAGATCAGGATTAGGAGCATCCGTTGCTCTTACTGAGAAAGGTGATCCGGATAGGATCACACCTTTTATATCTTTTGTTATTTCCGGTATCTTGTTAAATGGATGTATCTCACAATACACATTTAGCTCACGTACTCTTCGAGCAATTAATTGCGTGTATTGAGAGCCAAAATCTAAAATTAAAATAGTTTCTTGCATGGGCGCAAAGATAGGAAACTCCAAGAAACTGCAAAAGTTTAAACCCTTGAAAATTCTGACTTTTTTTAATCATTCCCTTTTACTACATTTATTCAAATTTTAAACCCTGACACATGAAAAAATTACTTCTAACATTCGCTGCTATCGCATGCTTTACTATTGCCAAATCTCAAACCATTGAGGCTAGCAATCATTCTACCACCGGATATATCAAACCTGATGGAACGATTGAAAACTCCAGCCATAGCACAAAAGGCTATATCAAGAAAGATGGCACTATTGAGAATTCCAGCCATAGCACCATTGGCTACATTAAATCAAATGGCACCATCGAAAATTCAAGTCATTCAACCGTTGGTTATGTAAAAAGCGATGGAACCGTTGAAAACAGCAGCCACAGCACAATTGGCTACATCAAAAGCAATGGAACAGTTGAAAACAGTAGTCACAGCACGATCGGCCATGCTAATGGCGTTCCTAAAGAATGGGCAGCAGTCGTATTTTTCTTCTTTAAATTTTAATTCCTTAAAATCAAAAAGCCCCAACAGATCTCTGTTGGGGCTTTTATATTAGTAGTATCGCTTACCTATGAGGTGATTTTTCACATAATCTTCCACCCCTTCTTCTAAGGTGTGAAATGGCTTGTTGTAGCCGATCGACTTTAACTTTGACATATTAGCCTCTGTAAAGTACTGGTATTTATCACGTATATCGATTGGCGTGTCAATGAATTCAATATTAGGTTCTTTACCCAATCCCTTAAATGTATTTTTCACCAGATCAAGAAAGGTACGTGCCTTCCCCGATCCCAAATTGTAGATGCCGGAATTTTTACGATGATTTAGCAAGAACAAACACACTTCCACCACATCTTTCACATACACAAAATCACGTAATTGTTCTCCGTCTTTATAATCAGGATTATGGGAACGGAATAATTTCACTTGTCCTTTTTCTTGAATTTGATTGAAAGCATGGAATATAACGGATGCCATTCTTCCTTTATGGAATTCATTCGGACCGTACACATTAAAAAATTTCAAGCCTGCCCAGAAATAAGGTTTTTTATCTTGTTTGATCGCCCATTTATCAAAATCATTCTTCGAATCACCGTATGGATTCAAAGGCTTTAATTGGTCAATCACCTGTTCATTATCATCATATCCCAGCTCGCCCAAACCGTATGTAGCTGCTGAAGATGCGTACACCAAGGGCAATCCGAACTCCACACAAACATTCCAAATATCCTTTGTATAATTCAAATTCAAACGGTCAAATATCTCCTTATTGAATTCGGTTGTATCTGTGCGGGCTCCAATATGAAAAATGAATTGTACCAAACGTTGATTTTCTTTTAACCACTGAATAAAATCATCGCGATGAACTTTATGGGAATAGATCTTCCCCTGCCTGTCCGGCAGGCAGGCTTCCAGGTTCTTCATTTTTTCGGGATGAGAAAACTCATCCACGATCACAATGTCTTTATAACCTTCTTGATTCAGCTTACTCACAAGGCAACTGCCTATAAATCCTGCGGCACCGGTAACTATTATCATTTCAATCTTTTTTACGAATTTACAAATTTAATTTTTAGCTAAGCCTAATACATCGGCTCGTTGAAACATGGTATCAATGGCAGCTTTCCCTTTTTCTCCCAGATCAACTGAATAGTGATTAACATAAAGATCGATATGCTTGTACATCACCTCTTCACTCATCTCCTGAGCATGTGCTTTTACAAATGGCAAAGAAGATTTGGGCTGTGCAAATGCATATTCTACACTTTTCCGCAGAACTCTATTCACTTTTTGAATTATTTCTTCCGGCATATTTTTTTTGATCACGATCCCACCCAATGGAATTGGAAGTCCTGTTTCTGTTTCCCACCATTCACCAAGATCAAGTACTTTTTTCAACCCTTTCTGTTCATAGGTAAAACGATTCTCATGTATGATCAAGCCCAGATCAACCTTACCTTGAAGAACCGCATCTTCGATACCTGAGAACACTAACTCCACTTTATTTTTCGCCTTAGGAAAAGACAAAGACAAAAGAAAATTAGCCGTTGTATACTTTCCCGGAATAGCAATGGAAACTGAGCTATCCGCTGACTTTAACTTTTCCAGAATAAGAGCCGGATCGCTTTTACAAATAAGCAGCGGACCACAATTATTACCCAACGCACTCCCCGCATCCAGCAACTGATACTTATCTCTCAAATAAGCAAAAGCATGATAACTCAATTTTGTGATATCCAGATCGCCACGAAAAGCCATTTGATTGAGCGTTTCCACATCCTCCATCACCACTTTAAAGGCCAAACCCTCGGTGTCAATCTTACCATGGATCATGGCATCAAAAATGAAACAGTCATTCGGACAAGGACTGAAACCAATACTTATTTCCTTTGTGCTACTTGAGCTCATCTAAAATGCTTTGTAATTTTTTATTCAACTGCTCTATGGCCAGTGGAATGTTCCATTGCTCTTTGTTTCGTTTTTCAACATAATTGGAAATGGCGCGAATTTGAATATTGCGAACTTTTTCCTGCTCACAAACAAACATAAATGCAGCACCTTCCATGCTTTCTACATAAGGATGAAACTTTGAAAATACTTTTTCTATATCCGCTTCATTACCATGAGTAGTATTCACCGTAATTCCTGTCACTTTAGGTAGAACATCGATCGTTTTTGTACTAACTGAATTAGAAACATTGTTAACCGTTTGGATGCCCGGCAACTGGAGCTCATTGAAAGAAAGAAAACGTTCTCCATCTTGAGCTCCTAATTCTGAAAAACAGTCTTCATAGACATTTACCACCTCTCCGAGATCAATGTTTTTATTAAAGCTTCCGCAAATGCCGGCATTAATAACCAGATCATATTTTTGATTGAGTGCTTTTGAAGTATGGTAAGCTGTAGCAACCATTCCAACACCTGTTAGAACAAGATCTATCGAGTGATCTTTATAGGTACAAACAAATTTATTTTCAGCACGCTCCACACATGTTTCCATACACTTCAAAAGAGGTGCGATCTCAAACTTGGTTGCTGCTATGATCAATAGTTTCATTCGAGTGCAAAGTTATTGAATTTTAAACATTGCTCATGAAAACCTGTTATATTTGCATAACAATTAAGAAAATGATCTACATTACACGAAAAGAGCATTTTAATGCTGCTCATAAGTTGCACAACCCCAACTGGAGCGATGAAAAAAATTTAGAAACATTTGGTAAATGTGCCAATCCAAATTGGCA
Source organism: Bacteroidia bacterium (assembly GCA_016786925.1). Classification (GTDB taxonomy): domain Bacteria; phylum Bacteroidota; class Bacteroidia; order 2-12-FULL-35-15; family 2-12-FULL-35-15; genus 2-12-FULL-35-15. The sequence continues at coordinate 49,227 of JAEUTU010000116.1, read as the reverse complement.
TGGACATAATTACAATTTGTTTGTAACTGTAAAAGGGCAAATTAATCCCGAAACAGGCTACTCTGCAAATCTGAAAGACATTAGCGCTTTAATTCGCAAGCATGTAACAGATAAATTGGATCATAAAAATCTGAATCTGGATGTTGATTTTATGAAAGGGATCATGCCATCCACTGAAAATGTGGCCATTGCTATCTGGAATCAGCTTAAACCGCACATTGAGGCATTGGGAAGCGAATTGCACAGTGTAAAGCTTTACGAAACCGAAAACAATTATGTGGAGTATTTCGGAGAATAAACTGAATTTAAACTAATCAATTGAATGAACATGGGTCACGATGAATTTGATGAGATAGACGGTTATCAGAAAATTGACAGATACAATCTGAAATTGATCGATAACATTGCTTCTAAATACAAAACGATACTTGGCGACATTGGTGAGAATCCATCACGTGAAGGCTTGTTAAAAACACCGGAGCGGGTTGCAAAAGCGATGCAATTTCTTACACATGGTTATGACCTGGACCCAAAAGAGATATTAAAATCGGCCATGTTTAAAGAAGATTACAAACAGATGGTGATCGTAAAAGACATTGAAGTATACAGTATGTGTGAACACCATTTACTGCCTTTTTTCGGCAAAGCACATGTTGCCTATATTCCTAATGGACACATTGTTGGATTGAGCAAAATCCCAAGAGTGGTAGATGCCTTTGCGCGCAGATTGCAGGTACAGGAACGCCTGACCAATGAAATAAGAGATTGTATTCAGGAAACATTAAATCCAATTGGTGTGGCTGTGGTTATGGAATGCAGTCATTTATGCATGCAAATGCGCGGTATTCAAAAACAGAACTCCGTGACCACTACATCGGCATTTACAGGTGAATTCTTAAAGGATACAACCCGTTCGGAATTCATTAATTTGATCGGATCAAAATTGCATTAACAAATTATAACACTGACAGAATTGCAGAAACCCCTAATCGGTATTATCTTTGCACTGTTATTCTAACAAAAATTTAAACTATGGAAACTAACAATTTTAATTTCGTACAATCACATGAAGAAACAACAACCATGTCGAAAACCTTCCTTGCAAGTGTTTTCTCCTGGATGTTTGCTGCTTTAACGATCACTTCTATCGTTGCTTATTCATTTGCTAACAACCTTGAACTTCTTTCATTATTAGTAAATGTTGAGAGAGGTGGCTTATCCATTTTAGGTTATGTTGTTATGTTTGCCCCTATTGGATTTGTATTCGCCATGTCATTAGGTTTTAACCGCTTTTCCTACCCGGTTATTTTGTTCTTATTTTTACTGTATTCAGCGGTAATGGGTGCTAGCTTAAGCTTTATTTTCCTTGCATATACAGCTAGCTCTATCTACGGAACATTTGCTGCTGCTGCAGGAATGTTTGGTTTAATGGCTGTGGTAGGTTATACTACTAAAACAGACCTTACCAAATTCGGTTCTATTATGATGATGGGCTTAATGGGGATCATTTTAGCTTCTATTATCAACTGGTTTATTGGCAGCGAAGGATTAGACTACATCATTAGCTTCATTGGGGTATTGGTATTTACCGGTTTAACGGCTTACGATGTTCAAAAGTTAAAACGTATTGGTGCCGGAGTTGAGTTTGGCACAGCTACTACCAGCAAATTGGTGATCATGGGCGCTTTGAACCTGTATCTTGACTTTATCAACTTATTTTTGATGTTATTACGCTTATTTGGCGACAGAAAATAATCTCACAATCCATTGTGAATAAAAAAGGGAGATCAAATGATTTCCCTTTTTTATTTGCGCTATTTTTGATCATAAACTTAATCTAAACATCATGAAAGCATATGTTTTCCCCGGACAAGGGGCTCAATTTTCAGGAATGGGTAAAGACCTTTATGAAAACTCTCCTATTGCCAAAGAATTGTTTGAGAAAGCAAATAATATATTGGGATTCAGCATCACCAATACCATGTTCACTGGCACGGATGAGGAACTTAAACAAACCAAGGTGACGCAACCTGCTATTTTTCTTCATTCGGTGATCTTGGCTAAAACATTAGGCGAATCACTTCAACCAAAAATGGTAGCTGGGCATAGTTTGGGCGAATTTTCAGCATTGGTAGCCAACAGAACATTATCATTTGAAGATGGATTAAAATTAGTTTACACCCGTGCATTGGCTATGCAAAAAGCTTGTGATGTAAATCCAAGTACCATGGCTGCCGTATTAAATTTAGATGACAAGATCATTGAAGATATTTGTGCTGAGATCACCAAATCAGGAGAAGTGGTAGTAGCTGCCAATTATAACTGTCCGGGACAATTAGTGATCTCCGGTACGATCAACGGAGTAAATATAGCTTGTGAAAAACTGAAAGCAGCTGGCGCTAAACGTGCTTTAGTATTACCTGTTGGAGGTGCATTTCACTCACCATTAATGGAGCCTGCCAGAATTGAGTTAGAAGCAGCTATCAACGCAACTACATTCAACGAACCTATTTGTCCGGTTTACCAGAATGTAACTGCTAAAGGGGTTTCAAATCCGGATGAGATCAAGAAAAATTTGATCGCGCAATTAACCGGTCCTGTAAAATGGACTCAAACTGTTCAGCAAATGATCGCTGATGGTGCTACTTCATTTACCGAAGTTGGTCCGGGTAAAGTATTACAGGGCTTGGTAAAAAAAGTGAATCCGAATGTAGAAGCCATGAGTGCTTAAAATAATTTCATTGAATCAACGTTCAACTATTGTGAAAAAGATCATTCTTACCATATCCTTATTATTTTCAGTACTGTTGAGTAATGCACAATTCCTCAACAGTATTGGAGTAACCCTTGGAGGGACAGCAGCCAATCAAAAATTTAAATTCAGAGAGCCTGTTTCTATCGATCGAAAAAAATATGTGTTTGGTTTTAACGCCAGTGTATTTGGAGAATTTCTTAGTCACGACTATATCCGCTGGGTAACGGAGATACAATACAATCAAAAAGGATCGATCGATCCTCAACCGGAAGCCAATTATCCTAACCGACTTCAATACTTAAGCTGGAACAACTATGCAAAAGTGCGTTACGAAATGTATTCGATCATTCCTTATGTAATGGTTGGTCCGCGATTAGATTACAACCTCACACAAAGCACCAGCTCCCCTACCATTACCGGAAAATTTATCCCTCTTCATGTAAGTGCAGCTGTTGGTGGAGGCCTTGAATTTGTAAGTTATACCAATTTCAAATTCTTTGTGGAAGGATTTTATAATCCCGACATTATGCCAGCATACATTAGCTCCCCACTTTTTGTAGATAATAAAGCCTTTGAATTAAGAGTCGGATTAAAATATGAGTTTGCTGGCAAGAAGGAAAGTTGCAATACTCCGATCTACGTAGAATAAATATTATTCCGTTTAGTCGCACCAAAACGATTAAATATCATCAACAATAAAAGTAAAGGCACCATCCACATTACCCTTACTGCAAAACGATTAGCCACAGTTGATAAGGAAGCGCAAACCATATCGTTAAAAAACAATCCCAACAGCACAAATACCGACAACAGCAGAAGCGATCTATTTCTTTTCTTATCTATTATAAATAGTCCGATCAAGGTCAATAGTAAAGAAAAATAAACGATAAACAATTGAACATTATTCAATTTGTTAAACAACAACAACTCTCCCTTTGTCTGTTTAGCTGATTCATAACGACTGAGGTCATTCGTAAACAAACCAATACGTTCATGCAATTTTGTTCCTTTAGGAAAAGCAATATTCCCTTCACCTAAATTAAACGTAGTCAACTGCTCCAAGGTATTACCGGCTGCTGCTTTCAGATGCAAGGCAATGTATTCCGGACGGGTAAATGTTTCTGATATGATCGTATTAAATTCCTCTTTGGTTGTTTTCCATCCCCCTAGTTTATAAACCGGACTATTTTCAAAATCCCACAAAAAACGGTCTGCATTGGGAGGAAGAGAATCTTTATATACACAGATCTGATAATTTTTAGAAGCACAATTTTCATCCAGATATTTTTTTAATATGCCATTCTCCACCATTCTTCCCATATAAAATATATGTTTTGACTTCGACATAGCAGACGACATAATAGCGATACCGGACAGGGTGATCAACAGCAAAACAAGCATCTGCTTTTTTGACACCAATTCAAATGTCTCTTTAAAATATTTCAAATAAGAGAAAAACAAGATCGATAATATCAGCAAGAAATTGATAAGCAAGTGCGACATGTGCATGGCATTCGACAGAAAAAAAAGCACATACAATAACACATTATCTATCTTTTGAATATCCTTTGCAAACACTAATATCAAAAGTGTAAAAACAGTAACAGGAGTAAATATATCAGCGAGCAACATGCCACTTATCCAAGGCAATGAAGAAAAAGCAGCAAGCAAAACAATTGCAACTAAACTATAAAAAGCAGGATCTTTTAATTGAGAAAAATACTTGAACAGCAAATAAATAACATAAACGATGATCAAACATTGTATAAAAGCCGTTAACCAAAGTGTTGTTCCACCTATACTGGTGAGGTATATAAATAATCCATAAGTGATGGGCCGATCGGCAGGCGTTTCAAACTCAAAGCCGGAAGACAAATAAGTAGATGTATCCGAATAAACAATTGGGAAGCCATTATAAAAAGCCACCCAAAGCAACACAAGAGATGCAATGAATAAAAATGCTATTCTTAAATATAAACTCTTCGTGAACACCTCAATAATTAATGTGTTTTTGTGAATCCTTCAGGAGTAACTACTATATAATTAGCTACATCTATAAGATCTTTAGCAAGTGTGTCTAAGCCGGCTTGTTCCGTTGCCGCAATCGTAAATACTTTCAAATTTGGATTCGCTTGCTTCAAATACCATTCTATTCCCTGGTGGTTATTGCTATGATAAGAACCATTATAATGAATGAACAACTTCCCTTTTGAATAATTCTTTAAAATAAAATGAGCCATGGTGGCATCTTTTATTGCTTGTGACTTAGGCAGATTCTCTCCACCATGCCCACCGGCCGATTCAAAAATATCTTTATAACATTTTAAATTCGCATCGTATTTCATAGGAAGTGGTGCTATCCAATTTTTAGCCTCAGCATCCAAGCTATCCAATTTTTCAATCCCTTTATTATAAACCAGATTAGCATATCTTCTTGGAATATTTGCTGCCACAAAATTCAATTGATTATTCTTTGCAAAATCCAGCAATGGCTTATAATCTGTTTTAAAATTGGGCCAAAGTTTAACCTCATCCTTCAGCGTCTTTTCAGAGATCTTTCCTTGTAAATACTCATTGATCGCCACCTGATCATCTGCCTCGAACATTTCGGCTCCCAAAACAAGATCCTTTTTCTTAATATCATAAAGGTCCTTGGTTAATTCCATTTGCAGCCAATGATTGACCGGATTATCGTGTAATTCACCAAAAAGAATAATATCTGCCTGTTTTGCCTCATTCAGCATCTTTTCATAATTACTTTCCTTCCCTTTGGCATCAAATAGCTGATACGCTTTTTTATCTCCTTTAAAGGAAACTGCTGCAAGTGCAATAAATAATAGCGAGAATGTCTTTAGTTTCATGGCATTTGAGATTTTATCAAATATACGAAAATTGGCTCGACCAATATTTTATTTGCATATTTTAACTTTTTGTATTTATATTTGCAGAGTAATGAAAAATTCAACACATATCCATCATCACCATACTTATCCAAAAGGGTAGGCGGATGCTGTATTGTGTAATTCAAACAAAGAACTAACAAAACCAATATAACAAAAGGGCTTACCAATCGGTAAGCCCTTTTTATTTTATCAAAAAAACATGGAAACAAAACTAAAAATTGCAATTCAAAAATCAGGGCGCTTAAATGAAGATTCAATTAGAGTCTTAAAAGAAGCAGGTATCGAGTTTAATAATGGACTCAACAAGTTAAAAGCAGAAGCATACAACTTCCCTTTAGAAGTTTTCTTTTTGCGTGATGATGATATTCCACAGTACGTAGAGGATGGAATTGCCGACATAGGTATTGTAGGCGAAAATGTATTATTGGAAAAGAACAAAGAGGTAAAAATCGTTGATCGTTTAGGATTTGGAAAATGTCGCTTATCTATCGCTATCCCAAAAAATCAAAAATATAAAGGCATTCAGGATCTGGAAGGCAAAAAAATAGCGACAAGTTATTCTACCATTCTTGCCAAGTATTTAAAGAAAAACAAAGTAAATGCAGAAATTCACGAGATCAGTGGATCGGTTGAGATCGCTCCAAGTATTGGACTGGCTGATGCCATTTGTGACTTGGTAAGTTCCGGCAGTACATTATTCACCAATGGATTGAAAGAAGCTGAAGTAATTTTAAAATCTGAAGCTGTTATTGTGTCTAATAAGAAGTTAAACAAAAAGCAACAGGAGATCTTAGACAAATTACTTTTCCGTATCAATGCTGTAAAAAAATCGAAAAACAATAAATACATTTTATTGAATGCACCAAATGAGAACCTGGATGCTATTTGCAAAATATTACCCGGCATGAAAAGTCCGACCATCCTTCCATTGGCTGACAAAGGCTGGAGTTCTGTTCATAGCGTTGTAAATGAAAATGAATTTTGGGATATCATTGAAAAGTTAAAAGAAAAAGGCGCACAAGGAATTTTAGTCGTACCTATTGAAAAAATGATCCTATAATCAATTGCATGAATACTATGATACAAACAATAAAATATCCGGAAAGATCGCAATGGCAAGCAATTACTCAGCGACCCGTGATCGACAGCACTTCGCTTGAAGATACCGTGAACAATGTACTGAATGACATTCGCAACAACGGAGATGCAGCAGTTCGTAAATACACGAAGCAATTTGATAAAATAGAATTAGAGACATTTCTTGTTAGTCAGGATGAAATTACACAAGCACAAAAGAACATAACAGAGGAACTAAAGTCTGCCATTCAGCTTGCCAAAGCTAACATTGAAAAATTTCACGAATCACAACGCGAAAAAGAGATCTTTATCGAAACGACAAAAGGAGTACAATGCTGGAGAAGATCAATCGGCATCGAAAAAGTGGGACTTTATATTCCGGGAGGCTCTGCTCCACTCTTCTCCACCATTTTGATGCTGTCTATTCCTGCTAAAATTGCAGGATGTAAAGAAATTATCTTATGTACTCCTCCTGACAAAAACGGAAAAGTAAACGATGCTATTTTGTATACAGCTCAACTTACAGGTATAACCAAAATATTTAAAATCGGGGGCGTTCAAGCAATTGGTGCCATGGCATTTGGTACTCAGAGTGTTCCTAAAGTCTATAAAATTTTTGGTCCGGGAAATCAGTACGTAACATGTGCAAAACAGCTCATCAATAAATCAGGTACTGCTATCGACATGCCTGCAGGTCCGTCAGAGCTGGCAATTTTGGCGGATAATACTTGCGTGCCTTCGTTTGTTGCAGCAGATCTGCTTTCACAGGCAGAACATGGAGCCGATTCACAAGTAATACTTGTATCCGACAATGAACAAACGATTGCAGAAGTAGCCGAAGAACTTAAAAAACAATTAGAGCAATTACCACGTAAAGATATTGCAACAAAGGCATTAGCAAATAGTAAAGCGATTCTGGTAAATAATTTAAACGAGGGAATGGAATTGCTGAATGAATATGCACCCGAACATTTGATATTGGCTTGTAATGCTCCTGAAGAAATTGCTGATCAGGTTATCAATGCAGGATCAGTTTTCATAGGCAACTATTCTTGTGAAAGTGCCGGAGATTACGCCTCAGGCACCAACCATACACTTCCAACCAATGGATATGCTAGATCCTATAGCGGAGTATCGGTAGATAGCTTTGTCAAAAAAGTAACCTTTCAAAAATTAAGCAAAGAAGGAATTCAAAACATAGGAAAAAGTATTGAATTAATGGCTGAAGCAGAAGGATTGGAGGCTCACAAAAATGCTGTAACTTTAAGATTAAAATCATTTTAAAACAAAAGATCATGAATTTTGATTTAGATAAGATCACGAGAGAGAATATTAAAAAGCTTGTTCCTTATTCATCTGCACGTGATGAATACAAAGGGAAAGAGGGCATATTTTTGGATGCCAATGAAAACTCATTGGGCGCTCCTATTCCATCGGATAAAGGAATGGCATTAAACAGGTATCCTGACCCGATGCAAATTGATGTAAAAGACAAGATCAGTAAAATAAAAGGATTGCCTATTGAAAATATTTTTCTTGGTAATGGTAGCGATGAAGCGATCGATATACTTTTCAGAGCTTTTTGTGATCCGGGGAAAGACAACATTATTATTTGCCCGCCAACCTATGGCATGTATGAAGTATCTGCTAACATCAATGATGTTAAGATAAAAAAAGTACCATTAACCAAAGACGAATTTCAATTAGACACTGAGAATGTAACTAAGGCAATTGACGTCAATACAAAACTTATCTTTATTTGTTGCCCGAACAATCCTACAGGAAACAGTGTTGCATGGAGTTCCATAAAAAGCATTCTCGAAAACTTTACAGGTATAGTGGTAGTTGACGAAGCCTACATCAACTTTGCAAGCTACCGTAGTTTAATTCCGGAATTACTAAACTACCCCAACCTTGTCATCCTTCAAACATTATCAAAAGCCTGGGGTTTAGCCGGATTACGAATCGGAATGGCATTCGCATCGGAACCAATTATTGATATTTTCAATAAGATAAAACCGCCTTACAATATTAATATCGCTTCTCAAAAGCTCGCATTAGAAGCATTAAGCAATGTTGATAAAGTAAATGCCTGGATCAAAGAAATTGTTAGCGAAAGAGAAAAATTAAGAAAAGAACTTTCTACACTTTCTTTTGTTGATCGTATCTATCCAAGTGAAGCGAATTTTTTACTTGTAAAGGTGAAGGATGCCAATAAAACATATCAATTTCTGGAAAGCAAACAGATCATCGTTCGCAACAGAACAAACGTGATGCTTTGTGAAGGCTGCTTAAGAATTACCATTGGAACAGTAAAAGAAAATGAAACATTAATAAACACATTGAAACAATTCAATTAATAAGCTATGAAAAAAGTATTATTTATCGATAGAGATGGAACACTTATTTGGGAGCCACCTGACACATTCCAGATCGACAGCTTTGACAAATTCAAATTTCTTCCCGGTGTGATCACCTGGCTTGGAAAGATAGCAAGAGAGCTTAATTATGAATTGGTGATGGTTACCAATCAGGATGGATTAGGTACAGAAAGCTATCCGGAACATACCTTCTGGCCGGTTCACAACATGATGATGCAAACACTAGAAAGTGAAGGGATCAAATTTTCCGAAGTTTGTATTGATAAAACATTCGAATATGAGAACAAACCAACTCGCAAACCGAATACAGGCATGCTTACCAAGTATTTATCGGGCGAATATGACCTAGCTAATTCGTATGTGATCGGTGATCGATTAACAGATGTAAAGCTGGCAAAAAACTTAGGAAGCAAAGCCATTCTGATAAAAAATTATGATAAGAGTGATGGCTTTGAAAATGACATTTCTGCTATTGTAAGCAATTGGGAAGAGATCTATCAATTTTTAAAATTGCCTGAGCGAAAGATCAAACATGAGCGCAATACAAATGAAACAAAAATTAGCATTGAGTTGAATTTGGATGGTAGTGGAAAATCATCTATTTCAACCGGACTTGCATTTTTTGATCATATGCTGGAGCAAATTGCGAAGCATGGCAATATCGACCTCACCATTGATGCAAAAGGAGACTTACACATTGATGAACACCATACGATCGAGGATATTGGAATTGCTTTAGGAGAAGCCTTTTTAAAAGCACTAAACAATAAAATGGGAATAGAACGATATGGATTCTTATTACCAATGGATGATTGTTTGGCACAAGTAGCTATCGACTTTGGTGGTAGAAACTGGATCATGTGGGAAGCAGAATTTAAAAGAGAAAAGATCGGAGAGATGCCAACAGAAATGTTCTTCCATTTCTTCAAATCTTTTAGTGATGCTTCGAAATCTAATTTAAATATTAAAGCTGAAGGACAAAATGAACATCATAAAATAGAAGCTATTTTCAAAGCATTTGCAAAAGCAATTAAAATGGCGATAAAGAGAGATCCAAACAATATGAATCTTCCAAGCACAAAAGGATTATTATAGATGAAAGTAGCGATCATAAAATACAATGCAGGCAACATTCAGTCGGTAACATTTGCACTAGAACGACTAGGAATAACTCCTGTGATTACGGATAACATAGAGGAGATCACACAAGCAGACAAAGTAATTTTCCCGGGAGTTGGTGAAGCCAGCAGTGCTATGAAATACTTAAAGAACGCGAAGCTCGATCAGGTTATTTGTTCATTAAAACAACCGACACTTGGAATTTGCTTGGGAATGCAATTAATGTGTAAACATTCGGAAGAAGGCAATGCTGAATGTTTAGGAATTTTTGACTCGAATGTAAAATTATTCAACCAAGAGAACAATTTAAAAGTTCCGCAAATAGGTTGGAATACGATTTTTAACTATCAATCGAATTTATTCAAAGGAATTAAAGAAAAAGAATACATGTACTTTGTTCATAGTTATTATGTGGAGAAATGCCAAGAAACAATCGCCACAACAAATTATGGAGTTGAATACAGCTCCGCTATACAAAAAAACAATTTTTATGCAGTGCAGTTTCACCCGGAAAAATCAAGTGAAGCAGGACAGACATTATTATCCAACTTTTTAAATATATGATCGAAATAATACCGGCTATTGACCTTATTGATGGTAAATGTGTGCGTCTTTCACAAGGAGATTATGCACAAAAAACGATTTATAATGAAAACCCATTAGAGGTGGCTAAAATGTTTGAAGACATTGGCATCAAACGCTTGCACCTTGTTGACCTGGATGGAGCAAAAGCAGGAAAGGTTATAAACCAAAAAGTATTAGCGATTATTGCATCACAAACCAAATTAACTATCGATTTTGGAGGAGGAATAAAAACGGATGAAAGCATTCAATCGGTATTTGATGCGGGTGCACATATGGCTACTATTGGCAGTATTGCTGTTAAGAATAAAGAACTATTCTTTTCATGGCTGCAAAAATATGGCGCCAATAAAATAATGCTTGGTGCCGATGTAAAAGATGAAAAGATCGCTGTGAGCGGATGGCTGGAAAGTACGGATATCACTATTTTCGATTTTATGGAAGAAAATATTCAACAAGGAGTAAGCAATATCTTTTGTACTGATATTTCAAAAGACGGACTTTTACAAGGACCATCATCAGAATTGTACAAAAAGATCATCGGTCGCTTCAAGAATATTAATTTCATTGCCAGCGGTGGCGTTTCTTGTATTAAAGATGTGGAAGAATTAAATGCAATTGGCTGTAATGCTGTAATTGTAGGGAAGGCGATCTATGAAGGCAAAATAACAATAACGGAATTAAAGAAATATGTTAACTAAACGGATCATACCTTGTTTGGACATCAAAGATGGAAGAACAGTAAAGGGAATTAATTTTGAAAATATTCGTGATGCCGGTGATCCGGTAGAATTGGCTATTGAATACGCCAAAAAGGGAGCTGATGAATTGGTGTTTCTGGATATAACTGCCACTAATGAAAAGAGAAAAACATTAACTGAGCTGGTCACTCGCATAGCTAAACACATTAATATTCCATTTACTGTTGGCGGGGGAATTAGTACAGTTGAAGATGTTGCCTTATTGCTCCGGTCGGGAGCCGACAAAATATCTGTTAATACTTCCGCATTCAAAGATCCCGGTCTGATCAAAAAATTGGCCGATCAGTTTGGAAGTCAGTGTATAGTTTTAGCGATCGATACAAAATTTGAAAATAACGAATGGTATGTTTATTTGAATGGAGGAAAAGTAAAAACGGAGATAAAAGCCATCGAATGGGCAAAACAAGGCGTAGCAATGGGTGCTGGAGAAATTCTGCTTACCTCCATGAACAATGATGGTACTAAAAATGGCTTTGCCAATGATATCACAAAGCTTATCTCTGAGAGTGTAAATGTACCTGTAATTGCAAGTGGTGGAGCTGGAACGATGCAACACTTTTCCGATGCGTTCATTAAAGGAAAAGCAGATGCAGCCCTCGCTGCCAGCGTTTTTCATTTTAAAGAGATCGAGATAAAAGAACTAAAAAAATATTTAAAAGAACTAAACATACCCATAAGACCATGAAACCTAATTTCAATAAATCTGCTGACGGATTAATTCCGGTAATTATTCAAGACTCCTCAACAAACAAAGTCTTAATGCTTGGCTATATGAATGAGGAGGCTTTTCATAAAACATCAAAAGAAATGATTGTTACTTTTTTCTCCCGTTCAAAAAACAGATTATGGACCAAAGGAGAAGAAAGTGGTCATTTTTTAAAGGTAAAGGAAATAAAGATCGACTGCGATGATGACACGTTATTGATCAAAGCAGATCCGCTTGGACCGGTTTGCCATACCGGGCAGGATACATGTTTTAACGAAACGAATACCGGTACTGATTTTCTTCAAAAACTAGGCAATATCATTCTTGACAGAAAGGCAAATCCGAACGATCAATCCTATACCTCCAGTTTATTTAAAAAAGGCATCAACAAAATAGCTCAAAAAGTGGGAGAAGAGGCGGTGGAACTTGTGATCGAAGCCAAAGACAATAATGAAGAACTATTCAAAAATGAAGCTGCCGACCTGCTGTATCATTATATGATCCTGCTTGCGGCCAAGAATTATTCTATGAATGACATTATTAAAGTATTAGAAACCAGACATTCAGCAAAATAGGTCTCAAACTGCTTTTTATCTGATTTTTGTGTGTAAAATGAATATTTTTTCGTATTATTGATGGATTTTTTGCACAAAAAACTATTATCGTAAAGTAGAATTTTAAAAATTTTATGGATTTAAACAAGAAAGGATCTGTTGAAGAGTCGATTTTTTCTGCCAAAGTAAACAGCATAAAAGCTGCTTATACTGGTGACGAGAAGAAGATAATAGTATCCCATATAGGCGAACTTGACCAAGATAAAGTTAACTCTATTTCTACTTTGGTTGAAAACCAAATGGAACATTTAGGGGTTAGTAAAAGTGCTGTCAAAAAGATCTTTAACATTGTTATTGAAACTCTTCAAAACATTTGCCTGCATGGCGAAAAAGATAACAATGGCTATCAAATGACCTATTTTATCATAGGTAAAAACAACAATGAATTCACAATTTTTTCAGGAAATATAGTTACCAGCAACGTTGCTGAAAAATTAAACATCCGCTTGAATGGCATCAAATCATTGAACGATGCTGATCTAAAAAAACAATACATGGATGTTCTGTCTAACGGAGAATTATCAGCTAAAGGTGGCGCAGGCTTAGGCTTTCTTACGATCGCATTAAAATCCGGCAATAACATGGATTTTGAATTTGAAGTATTAAATAAAGAATATTCATTATTCTCACTACAATCAAAAGTTCAAGGATAGTTATGATGAAACGTTTAGAAATAAAAGAAACGAGCAATACGCCTCATATTCTGTTCGATATTGAATCAGCAACTTTTGTAATTGACGGTAAATCTTTTCCTGAAGACAGCAAAGAATTTTACAGACCTTTGATTGAATGGGTTGACCAACTTATATCAAACAAAGGACAAATTTCAAAGTTCAATCTTCAGTTCAATCTATTCTACTTGAGCTCATCCTCTATCATTTCTGTGAAGCAATTATTAATGAAGCTTGTGGAACTTCAAAATGCCGGTGTTTCTGTAGTGGTAACATGGAAGCACGATGATGATGATGATGACATCAAAAAAACAGGCGAGGACTACCAGAAGATCACCAAACTAAACTTTACTTTCGAAGTAAACGATTAGTTTATTCCCCCTTCATTTCCTTAAAATTCAATTCATGCAACCAATTCCATGAATATAACAACTATGTTATCATATTTGATCATTATGAAACATAGAATATTTTATCTTCTTCTTGCATTCAACACAAGCATTCTTTATGCTCAACAAACAAGTGTATTGTTTCTTGGAAACAGTTACACATATGTCAACAATCTGCCACAAACATTAAAAGATCTGGCGCTATCGCTCGGAGATAGCATTGTTTTCGACTCCAATACTCCGGGAGGATACACCTTTCTAGGACATTCAACCAACACGACTTCTATTCAAAAGATCAACCAACAAGCCTGGGATTATGTGGTTTTGCAAGAGCAAAGTCAGTTACCTTCCTTTTCTCCCGGACAGGTATCTACTGCTGTTTACCCGTATGCACGCATGCTGGACAGTATGATCCTAGCGAATGATAGTTGTACTGAAACGTTATTCTATATGACCTGGGGACGACAAAATGGGGATGCTTCTAATTGTGCCTCATACCCTCCCATTTGTACGTATGATGGCATGCAACAGCGACTAAGAGAAAGTTATATGGAAATGGCATTGAATAATCATGCCAGCGTATCGCCAGTTGGAGTTGCTTGGAAGCGAGTGCGGGATAATTATCCTTCCATTAATTTATACCAGACAGATCAAAGTCACCCAAGCATTTATGGAACCTATTTAGCTGCATGTGTTTTTTATTCGAGCATTTTTCATAGATCCTCAGTTGGTGGTTTTATATCAAGTGGCATCTCTTCTTCAGATGGTCTTATACTTCAATCAGTTGCCAGTCATACCGTACTTGACAGCTTATCACTTTGGCAAAGCAACGGTGATATTCCATTACCACAATTCAGCTATTCTGAAAACAACAATCAAATTATTTTCTCCAATCAATCAGACAATTCAAGTTCTTATAGCTGGGATTTTGGCGATGGTACATTCTCCACAAACCCAAATCCACAACACACCTATTCTACAGCAGGAACGTACATTGTTGGCTTAGCAGCAGAGAACAATTGTAAATCAATGACAAGAATTGACACCATACAAATTCAAGCAACAGGAATTACTACGTCTTCCTTAAACGAGATAAAAACGTATCCTAATCCGGCTTCAAACGTAATTAATATTGATCTTAGAAAAAACTACCCGGATGTGCAGATCAGTATTTATGGTGCAAACGGACAATTGATCGAAACCAAAGAGTATAGATCGGTTGAAATGATCGAATTAAACTTAAAAGAATTAAGCACAGGATTGTATTTTCTAAAAATTGATACGGACCGGGATGTTATCCTAAAACAAGTATTAATCGAAAAATAGTTTTTCTACTCGCGGAAAAGAAGGCTTTAACGAACGAATACTTTTTTTAAAGATCAGAACCAATTGATACGCTGAAATAAGAAAAATCATCAGTACAGGAAGCACTCTTGTTAATCTTATCAAAGAGAGTGATGCTACACTATTGAAATCACCTGCCCTAACTAGGAAGTATAAACTCGGCAGACAGACAATTAAACACAATAGCACAAAGAGATTTAACATTTTTGAATAGAAAACAGTCTTCTTCTTGAGCACTAAGAAAATCCCTAACACAGGCAAAATAGAAGCATATTGATACTCCCAAACGGTATTGTAACTTAAGAAAAATGTGAGTGATATCGTTATCAACAATAACAACAAACTTTCCAATCTCAAAATTTGATCTTTAACAAAAGGAACAAGGAAAGAAACCAATAAACAAAAATAAATAGGAAATTTAAACAATGTCGACCGTACTTCATGTCCCAATAAAGTATCAATAAAAACAGGCAAGGAGAATACATCAATATGCATTAATTTATGATCACTTTGAGCGATCAGATTAAGCCAGTGAATGCTATTATCTTTCATGTATTCATTCAAAACAAAGTTATTTTTAAAAATATTCATGTTTGATTTGATGAAATCAAAGTCAAACATCACATCCAACATTTTGTTCCAGCCGATACTTTGCGGATTCAGAAATGGCACAACAATAAATAGTAAAGAAATCAAAGCATAGATCAATAATCCTTTCAATGTAGCTCTTCTTGTTTCCTTCACCAACAATAAAACCGGCAACATCAATAAAACAATTGGCTTAGTAAAAAATGAAAGTAATAAACCCCAGAACAATTTTTTTGATCCGGCTTCAGGATCAGAGTAGCTCAACTCATACACACCCACAAATATTAGACTCAATGCCAATATCAAAGGAGCATGCATGTTGCCCACATATAACATCCAAAAAGTTGGAAATGCACATAAAAAAGTGAAGTATAAAATATTTTTAGTGAATCGGTCATCCGTCTGTTTGCTGATCGTCCAGGCAGCCAAAAACATAACGATCACAGAGAAAAGGGTAAATACCCAATAACTGATCCAGGGAGAAAAAAAGGAAAACCAAGATGCTACAAAAACACTAAAAGCAGGATGTGCCAAATACCAAGTGGCATGAGGACCGTAAGGTGTGCCGCCCCAAGTATCAAAAACGCTTCTTCCTTCAGTCAGATTGATAAAAGACTTAGGAACAGCGAAATAATCGATGCCCTGCACCTGCGCCTTTTCTGCCCCAAAAAAGAATACATTCAGCCAGCCAAAATGCAGTGCTCCTAGCATAAACAAAAGCACCCCGATAGTAATAAAGGGTCCGAATTTTATAATTATCTGTCTCATCGTTCTCAAAAATAATGTTTTTTTGGACAAAATGAACATAATCGACATCTGCCAAAATCTATTACCTTTGCGCTTCTATTATGGCTTTATTCGGATTTATAAAAAAGGCACAAAACCCAAATGAATTATCTTTTTGGGGCCACATCGATGCGCTTAGAGGGCACTTGTTCCGTTCCGCTATTGCGGTGATCATCGTGGCGATCGTGCTTTTTTGTTATCCTGAATTTTTATTTGACACAGTCATTTTTGGACCTATTCATGACGATTTCCTTACCTACAGGGCCTTTTGCAAGTTATCACACATGCTTGAATTGGGTGATCAACTGTGTTTCGGACACTATACATTCAAGTTACAAGCTTTAGGATTGGCTGATCAATTCACCTCTCAAATGTGGATCGCATTTATTGGAGGAGTTGTTTTAGCTGCTCCTTACATATTATTTGAGGTATGGAAATTCATTAAGCCCGCATTAAAAGACAAAGAAAAAAAAGGTGCTACCGGATTCATTATTTCAGCCAGCTTCCTATTCATTTTTGGTGTATTGTTCAGCTACTATATCATTGTGCCACTTACGATCAACTTTTTAGGCAACTATCAGGTAAGTAAATTAGTAGAGAATCAATTTACAATGGACTCCTACATATCCACGGTAACAACACTTTCCTTTGCTACCGGATTGGTGTTTGAACTTCCTGTTCTGGTGTACTTTTTAACCAAATTCGGGCTAATGACACCTGAATTCATGAGAAAATATAGAAAACATGCAGTTGTTGTGATCCTAATCGCTGCTGCCGTGATCACTCCTTCACCCGATGTTACCTCTCAAATGTTGGTGGCATTTCCCTTGTATTTCTTGTACGAAGCAAGTATATTTGTTTCTTACTATGTGATCAAAAAAAAGGCTAAAGAATAGTCTTTTCTGAACCAATCAATTGATACAAATTAATATGGGAAATTCTGTAAAAGAGTTTAATGAATATCGCGCTAAAATGAACGAGAAGATTTTAGCTGCTGACAATGTTGTATTAAAACGTTTATTCAATTTAGACACAAACACCTATGCGGAAGGTGCATTACCGGTAAAGACAAAAGAAATGCTGGGACTTGTTGCATCAATGGTACTCCGCTGTGATGATTGTATCAAATATCACTTAGAGAAATGCAAAGACAATGGCGTAAGCACCGAAGAAGTGTTTGAAGTATTTGCTGTAGCAAACATTGTTGGTGGAACGATCGTTATTCCACACACAAGAAGAGCAGTTGAATTTTGGGAGGAATTACAATCCAACAATGCTTAAGACCAATAAGCTATATACAAATTTTATTCTGAGCACACTCCTTTTTTTGTGGTGTGCAATAGACATATCTGCCCAAACAACAAAAGTGAACGGTAAGATCGTTGATGCGATCAGCCGCGAACCACTTCCATTTGTTAATATCATTTTCAAAGGCACCAACATAGGTGCCACCAGCGATATTGAAGGGAAATACACCATTTCCGCAACCGTTAAGGTTGATTCATTGGTGATATCCTACATTGGTTACACCAAAGTAACCAGAGCTGTAAAATATGGCATTACGCAAGAAATCAACATTGGCTTATCACAAGGAATTGAATTAGCAGCAATTGAAGTACGACCGGGTGAAAACCCTGCTCACCCTATTCTCAGAAAGATCATTGCTAACAAAGATAAGAACGACAGAGAGAAATATGATTATTATGAATACGAAGTTTATAACAAAGTAGAATTTGACCTGAATAACCTGAGTGAAGATTTTCAGAACAAAAAGCTCCTAAAGCCTTTTTCATTTATCTTCGATAACATTGATAGCTCCAACACGAAAGAGAAGCCTTACTTACCTGTATTCATGACTGAATCTCTGTCCGATTTCTATTACCGTAAAAATCCGAAAACACGAAATGAAAAAATAAAAGCCAGCAAAGTTGCCGGAGTAGAAAATGCAAGTGTATCGCAATTCATGGGCGATATGTATCAAAATGTGAACATTTATGACAACAACATTTTGGTTTTCGGGAAAAACTTCATTAGTCCAATTTCCGACAATGCGCTCTTATTTTACAAATTCTATCTGATCGATAGTATTGTGATAGACGGGCATAAATGCTATCAATTACAATTTAAGCCAAGAAGAAAACAAGAATTAACCTTTACCGGAAATTTATGGGCTGCAGATACTTCATTTGCAATTAAACAAATTGAGATGAGTATTGCTGATGATGCTAACATCAATTTCATCAATGCTACCAATGTTGTTCAAACTTACATACAAGTAGACAGCTTATGGATGATGGAAAAAGAACGTTTGGTGATCGACTTCAATCCGTTTCCTATTGAGCAAAAAAACAAAAACCTGATGGGTATTTATGGAAGAAAAACAGCTTCCTACAATAATTTCAAGATCAACAAGCCAAAAGATGACAAGTTCTATTCCATGACCGAAAATCTGGTTGTGGCCGAAGATGCCTTTGAAAAGAACGAAGATTTTTGGGATAAAAACAGACATGATACATTGTCAAAAAACGAGAAGCAGATCTATCACATGGTAGATACACTTCAATCGTTGCCGGTGTACAAAACATGGATCGATGTATTACAAATATTTGTGACAGGCTACAAAGTAAAAGGCAATTTCGAATATGGTCCTTATTACAACATGTTTAGTTTTAACACCATTGAAGGGAACCGTTTCCGCTTTGGCGTAAGAACAAGTAATCAATTCAGCAAATGGTATGAGCTAAGCGGTTATCTGGCTTACGGAACACGTGACGAACAATTTAAATACAAATTAGGTATCAGGGCATTCATTGATAAAAAGCCACGAACCATGGTAGGTTTGTATTACAAAAACGACAATGAAATTCTCGGACAAAGTCAAAATGGATTTACCACCGATAATATTTTAGCTTCTGTTCTTCGGATCACTCCACTCAGAAATTTAACAAGGGTGAAAGAAGTAAATGCCTATATCGAACGGGAATGGTTTACAGGATTTAATACCAAATTGAGTTTTTATAACAGGCAAATGTTCCCGCTCGCTAATTTTCATTATGAGTATCAAAAGAATAGTAATCAGATCGCATACAAAGATAAGATCACTACCTCTGAGATCCGTGTGTTGGCGCGATTAGCCTACAATGAAAAATACATTGACGGTGCTTTCACCCGCACCAGTTTGGGTACCCACTACCCTATTGTACAGGCACAGTACACACTCGGCATAAAAAATCTCTTTAACAGCGACTATGACTATCACAAACTGGTGGTGAATGTGGATGATCGTATTCGTATCAACCCGATCGGATACTTTGATTATATATTGGAATACGGAAAGATCTGGAATAAAACACCTTATCCTTTATTGGAACTACATGGAGGAAATGAAACATACACCTACGATCCATACGCCTATAATAGTATGAATTTTTATGAATTTGTTAGCGATGAGTACGCATCAGCATCTATACAGCATCACTTTGACGGTTTCTTCTTAAATCGAATCCCACTTATGCGAAAATTAAAATGGAGAGAGGTTGTTGGTGGAAAAGCCTTGATAGGTCGTGTAAATGCTGAAAATAAAAAATTGCTTCTATTCCCGGATCATTTGTATGAGCTAAATCGTGGTCCGTTTTTTGAAGCCAATGTAGGCATTGAAAATATTTTTAAAGTATTCCGGTTGGATGGAGTGTACCGTTTATCCTATCTCGATAATCCAAGAGTAACGCCATTTAGCATCCGGTTTTCATTTCAATTCAGTTTCTAAGATGATATTAAGAACCGAAAATTTAGTTAAACGATACAAGAACCGCACTGTCTCTAACCAGGTAAGTGTTGAAGTAAAACAAGGTGAGATTGTTGGATTACTTGGTCCGAATGGTGCCGGAAAAACCACCTCTTTTTACATGATCGTAGGAATGATCAAACCGAATGATGGTAAAATATTTTTAGATGACAAAGAGATCACAGATGAACCCATGTATAAACGAGCTCAATTGGGAATAGGCTATTTAGCACAGGAAGCATCTGTTTTCAGAAAACTGAGTGTAGAAGATAATGTTCGTGCTATTCTTGAAATGACAAAGCTCAACAAGCAACAACAAAACGAAAAGTTGGAAGAGCTACTCAATGAATTTCATTTACAACACGTACGAAAAAATTTAGGTGATCGCCTGTCCGGTGGAGAAAGAAGAAGAACAGAGATTGCGAGATGTTTAGCGAGTGATCCAAAATTCATTCTCCTTGATGAACCGTTTGCAGGTGTTGATCCTATTGCAGTAGAAGACATACAAGGAATTGTTGCCAAACTAAAACAAAAAAACATTGGCATCCTTATTACCGACCATAATGTTCAGGAAACTTTACAGATCACCGATAGAGCTTATCTGCTTTTCGAAGGAAAAATATTGAAAGCCGGAACTGCAGAAGAATTGGCAAATGATGAGCAAGTAAGAAGGGTGTATCTCGGTAAGAATTTTGAATTAAGAGGTAGCAAAAAACAGGAAGCTCAAGAATAAATGAATTATCAAGAGACACTTGATTATATGTTCAGTCAGCTACCGATGTTTCAACGCATAGGAAGCGCGGCCTACAAAGACAATCTGGATAATACGATCGCTATCTGCGAACTATTGGATCATCCGGAAAACAAATTCAGATCCATTCATATTGCCGGAACAAATGGCAAAGGCTCCACCTCTCACATGATCGCATCTATCTTACAAGATGCAGGATACAGAGTAGGACTTTACACATCTCCTCACTTAAAAGATTTCAGAGAACGGATAAAGATCAATGGAGAAATGATCAGTGAATCATTTGTGATCGATTTTATTGACCGTTACAAAAATGATTTTGAAAAGATCCAACCCTCATTTTTCGAAATGACTGTTGGTTTAGCATTCGATTATTTTTCAAAATCGAGTATTGATATTGCAGTGATCGAGGTTGGATTAGGTGGCCGATTAGACTCCACCAATGTCATCACACCGGAAGTGTCTGTCATTACAAACATCAGCTTTGATCACACAGCCCTACTCGGAAACTCGCTTGAAAAAATAGCAACAGAAAAAGCAGGTGTCATAAAAAAGAATGTGCCGGTGGTGGTTGGAGAAACACATCCTGAAACAAAAACTGTTTTTGAAAATATTGCTTCTTTCAACAATGCGAACATTGTCTATGCCGATCAAGAATTAAACGCGACCAATCTTCGATATACACCATCACTTACAATGGACATTCACATGAATGGTAGTATTAAATTCAAAGATCTGGAAAGTGCTTTATCCGGACAATACCAGGAAAAAAATATTAAAACGGTAATTGCTGCAGTAGAACTATTAAAACAGAAAAATTTTACAATTAGGGAAGAAAATGTAAGAAGAGGAATAAAGTATGTCGTGAAAAACACCGGCTTATTAGGGAGATGGCAAATTTTATCAAACACTCCGCTTACCATAGCGGATACGGGGCATAACGAAGCAGGAATAAAAGAAGTTTTAGAACAGATCTCCAAAACAACACACGACCATTTACATTTTGTAATTGGAATGGTAAACGACAAAGACATTACTACCATTTTAAAAATGCTTCCTAAAAATGCCACTTATTATTTTTGCAAAGCAAATATTCCGAGAGCATTACCCGCTCAAGAATTAAAACAGCAAGCTGAAAAAGAAGGATTAAAAGGAGAATTATTTCTTACTGTAAAAGATGCATTATCGGCCGCTCAGTTAAATGCAGGAATAAATGATCTGGTATTTGTTGGTGGAAGTACATTCACCGTGGCAGAAGTGGTTTAATTTTTGCAAACTCACTTTCATGAAAGACCTATTTCTTAAACTACAACTGTTTTTTCTTTTACTGATACTAGCATTCAGTTCGTGCACACCTTCACGTTCTATGCTAAACTCAGGAAAGGTTTTACCAAAGAATCAAGTACGGTTTGGAGAAAATTACACATTTAATATCTCTAGTGCACCTATAGCACAGTCTATCAAAGGCTCTGTTGCTTTGAGTAATGATCTTTCACAAAGCGATACCATTTATTATGATGAACAGATAAAACACATCAACGCTGCACTCATTGCCTATTGCCTCGACCCGATAGGATCAACTAACGACTTTTACTTCCGTTACGGACTTGGACATCATCTTGATCTGGGCTACAAAAATTCAGGAGGAGCCAATGCCTTCGACATTCAATACCAGTTCCTGGGATCAAACAAAACCTTCAATGAATCAGAGTACAAAGGAATGTATGGTAGTATAGGCGCTCAGTATGCATGGCAAAATTATCGCTTTTTAAAGATCTATAAGTTTGATAAAATGCAACAACTGTTTGGTTTGGAAATGTCGAGACAGGAAATATCGGTACCGGTTATTTTCAGCAAGCCATTTGGTCCGGAAGAAAGAGTCGGTTGCTTATCATTCGGTGTCGTCTATTCGCACAGTTTTATAAAGTATAAATTAGAACCTAAAAAGATATATGAACTCGATCCATCTGCAAATATTTCTCCTGAACTATTAGCTCCTGTCGATGCCAAAAGAAATTTTAGCACTTATGGCACTTTCATCAATTTGAAGATCGGTAAAAAATTCATCTTCTTTAATGTTTCTTTGGCTGCCTACTATCAAAACTATGGCTCCTATCCACTACTGGGAGGAGAACAGATCAATTTACAAGGAGTAAGTATTGTGCCTTCCTACGGCATACAATTCAATATCCTTCCTAAAAAGAAAAAAGAAGGAAATTTCTAAAAACACTAATTTTCAGCAATTTACAGCACCCAAAACCTTCGCCATCAAAAAAAAAGAAAAAAAATTTTGCACTTCACAAAAAGTACTTATATTTGCAACCCGTTTAGCAATAAATGTGTTTGGGAGCTTAGCTCAGCTGGTTCAGAGCACCTGCCTTACAAGCAGGGGGTCACTGGTTCGAACCCAGTAGTTCCCACAAAACCTCGCAAGTCGCGAGGTTTTTTTATTTTACGATGTACCACTTTTACATATTATTCTCTGAATGTATCAACAAATTTTACGTTGGACATACTGGAGACAAATTAGAAGAACGTCTCAGAAAACACAACTCCAATCACTCCGGATATACAGGCAAAACAAATGATTGGAAAATTGTTTATTTTGAAAAATTTGACAACAAGACGAATGCATTCGTGCGCGAAAGAACTGTTAAGAGCTGGAAATCCAGAAAAATGATTGAAAAATTACTCTCTGGTTCAGAGCATCCCGACATACAGTAGGGAGGGTCACTGGTTCGAACCCAGTAGTTCCCACAAAACCTCGCAAGTCGCGAGGTTTTTTTTATTCCATTTTTTTTGCTTTCTTTTGTTGCATGAAAATGAAAGCAATCATTATTGTCATCACATTTTTTCTGGGAACAACTGTTTTTGCGCAACCCTTTGCTGATATTCTAACATTTAGCTATCAAACATTTAATGGCGCTTATAATTTCCCTACTGACAGTACATTTTCATATAATGGAAAGAATGCCCAAAACAAAACTGATAATTATGTCTTGAATTTTTTTCTACCTAAAGAGTTTAAAAATGGGAATGCATTCTTACTTCGATTAAATACAGAATCGATCAACTCTACTATTTCTCCTGATACTTCTTATTCATCACGCTTGTCAGCTATTTCGCTACCCGTAGGAATGAAACTGGTAACTAAAAACAAAAAATGGGAAACAATTCTGATCGGTATACCCAAGATCGCGTCCGATTTTAGCGATGCCATTGATTCATACGACATTCAATATGGAGGAATTTTTCTCCAGCACTGGATACCCAAACCTAATATAAAAGTAAAAGCAGGTTTATACTACAACCGTGAAGCATTTGGCAACTTTTATGTCCCATTAGTGGGTGTAGATTGGAAAGTAAATAAGCGCATCTACATGTACGGGATTATTCCTACAAGCTATAAAATAGAGTTCAACATCCTTAAAAACAAACTCTATACAGGATTAAATTTAAAATATTATACCCGTTCGTTCCGACTTTCAAAGAAAAATAATTACGACTATGTTCGTTATGATGAAGCACAGGTCAAACTCTTCATCGATTATTTTGTTGCACCCAAAGTTTTAGTATTTGCAGAAGCCGGTTATTCCATTGGCAAAAACCCATGGCAGTATAAATATAATACAGACGAACCAAGATACTCCAATAACCCGATTTACGGACCAATGAACCCGTATCCAATTTTCAACTTTGGTCTTGCATACCGTGTTCGTTTCGACTTAGAAAAATCAGAACAATTACAACAACAATAATTATGAGCAAAAAGAAAAAATTCCTGATCGCATTATTATCGATTTTAGTGATCATCCAATTCATCCGTCCGGATAAAAACATTGGAAATAGCTATGGAGCAAATGATGTTACGCAAGCTATTCCTACTTCTGATGAAGTAAAAACTATTTTAGATAAAGCGTGTATGGATTGCCATTCCAACAATACCCATTATCCATGGTATAACAATATCCAGCCTGTTGCATTTTGGCTTGCTCACCACGTGGATGAAGGAAAAGAAGAGTTAAACTTCTCGGAATTTAAGACATACAAATTGAAACGTCAGGATCATAAACTGGAAGAAGTTGTAGAAATGGTACAAGAAGGAGAAATGCCTTTAAGTTCTTACACCATTACTCACGGTGATGCCAAATTAACCGAAGCAGAAAAGCAATTGCTGATCAATTGGGCAAACGAGGGCAGAAAAGTCCTTGGTGTGCCACAAGAAGAAGAGCATCATTAAGCTTTTTATTTCCTTTATTTAAACTCTTTTTTAGTAAATTTGTTCTTCATAAAACAGAAGGATAAGAAGATGAGTATTACTAAAGAACAAGTACTAGAAGCACTTAAAAACGTAGATGATCCGGATCTTAAAAAAGATCTGGTAACACTGGGTATGATCCATGATTTGGAAGTAAGTGGTAAAAATGTAAATTTTACTGTCATGCTGACCACACCGGCTTGCCCGATGAAGGAAATGATCCATAAGGCCTGCGTGAATGCCGTATTACACTTTGTTGATAAGGAAGCGATCGTAAATGTAAAAATGAGTGCCAATGTTTCCGGAGCACAAAAAACAGGTCCATTATTACCAAAAGTAAAAAACATTATTGCTGTTGCATCCGGCAAAGGTGGTGTAGGCAAATCAACAGTGGCATCTAATCTAGCTGCGGCATTAGCTAAACAAGGTGCCAGCGTAGGATTAGTAGATGCCGATATTTATGGCCCATCCCAAACCATTATGTTTGATGTGGTACATGAAAAACCAATGATCAAAAATATAGATGGTGTCAATAAAATTGTTCCTGTAGAAAGCTACGGAGTAAAATTACTGTCCATTGGTTTCTTTGCAGATACTTCTCAAGCTATTGTATGGCGAGGTCCAATGGCTGTTAAAGCTTTAAATCAATTATTTTCTGATGCTGATTGGGGAGGACTGGATTATATGATCATCGATCTTCCTCCGGGAACAGGTGATATCCACTTGTCATTAGTAGGATCGATCCCACTAAATGGAGTGGTCATTGTAAGTACACCACAAAATGTTGCCTTAGCCGATGCTCAAAAAGGAATTGGTATGTTCCAGCTGCCTCAGATCAATGTTCCAGTTTTAGGAATTGTAGAAAACATGGCTTATTTCACTCCTGCTGAGTTACCGAATAATAAATATTATATCTTTGGTAAAGGCGGAGCAAAAGCTTTGGCTGAAAAATTAAATGTTCCACTTTTGGGAGAAATTCCATTGGTACAAAGTATATGCGAAGCGGGGGATGCCGGCAGACCAGCAGTAATGCAGGATAATACGCCACAAGCTCAAGCATTTATGGAGCTCGCCAGCAGTGTAGCACAACAGGTTTCAATTGTAAATGCTAGTAAAAAACAAGAAGTATTGAACTAATTTTATAAAACGTCAATTCAATAAAATGAGCGATATCGTAAAAAAAGTAGAAGATGCATTGGAACAGATCCGTCCCTATTTACAAGCGGATGGAGGAAATGTATCATTGGTAGAGATCACAGACGATCATATTGTAAGAGTTGAATTACAAGGTGCCTGCAAATCATGCTCCATGAGTATGATGACATTAAAAGCAGGTATTGAGGAATCGATCAAACGTGCTGTACCGGAGATCAAAACAGTGGAAGCTGTTAACCTAACAGAAATGGTTTAATTCTAAAACGAATAAAAATGAAAACGAAAAAATTTTTCCGCCCTGTATCGATCATCGCTCTTTCATTTTTATTTGTGCTATCCTGCACACCAGAACTAGAAGTACCGGAACCGAGTGCAGGGGAAGCCAACTTTTCAAAAACAATTGCCATTGGCGGAAACTACATGGCAGGCACACAGGACGGAGCTTTATTTCAACAAGGCCAACGCCTATCTATTCCTGCGCTTTTAGCAGAGCAATTTAAACTTGTTGGAGGAAATGTGTTCAATCAAGCTTTAATGCCCGATAATAATGGATTAGGTGTAAACAGCAAACCATGGGAAGGTCAGTTCGTAACACCTAGCCACCTTGGTAACAAAACCGATTGCAAAGGAGTAACTAGCCTATCACCATTAAAGAGTATTATTTCTGCGTCCAATGCAGCACCTTATTTAACAGGCGTTGCAGGCAACAGTGTTCACAATCTTTCTGTTCCTTATGCCAATTTAGTGGATTATTTCAATCCCACTTTAGGCAATAGCATTGCTTCCGGAAATACAAATCCATATTACAATCGTTTTGCAAGCAATCCCGGTGTTTCTACCCTTTTCAATGATATAAAAACACAAAATGCAACATTCTTTTCAGCATGGTTGGGCATGGAAGACATTTACAATTATGCAAGTGTTGGCGGTACCTCTACTCCTATTCCTTCATCATCTACCTTTAGTAATACATTGGATACGATCTTGGGCGCACTTACAGCTAATGGTGCAAAAGGAGTTATTGCAACCATTCCTGATTTTAGAACATTCCCATATTATACACTTGTTAAATGGGATAATGCCGATATTACACAAGTACAAGCCGACTCATTGAATTATTTATGGGATACTTTGTCCGGATTATCTCACATCCATTTTGTGAAAGGAAGAAATGGATTTATCATTAATGATGTAAATGCACCATTTGGATTGCGTCAAATGAAGAATGGAGAATACATTACACTTTCCGTACCTCTTGATTCCATGAAATGTTTCAAATATGGATTATTGGTGAATACAGTAAATAACAGATATGTATTAGATAGTACTGAGGTTTATAAAATTGATCAGGCGATCAATTCCTATAATGCCGTTATCACCCAAAAAGCAGCACAATATAATTTAGCTTTAGTTGATATGCATTCTTATTTCAACTCAGTAGTTAGTGGTATCAAATGGGATGGAGCAGACTTTAATGCGGTGTTTGTGAGTGGAGGTTTTTTCAGTCTGGATGGCTACCACCCTAATCAAAAAGCGTATGCTTTAATTGCCAATGAATTCATCAAAGCAATCAATACGAAATACAAGGCTGTGATTCCAACCATTAACTGTGTAGAGTGTAATGGAATATTGTTTCCTTAAAACAAAAACGATCTTATTAAAAAAGGCTACGAAATTCGTAGCCTTTTTTAATTATATATATTTCTTTGATTAAGCTTTTGCAGCTTTTCCTGTTAAGATCTCTGCATCTACCAAGATACGTCCGCAATGCTCACATACGATCACTTTTTTGTGCGTTTGGATGTCTAACTGACGTTGAGGCGGGATCTTGTTGAAACAACCACCGCAAGCATCACGCTCAACAGTAACAACACCTAAACCGTTCATTACATTTGCTCTGATACGTTTGTAAGCATTCAATAAACGCTCTTCGATCACAGCTTCTGAAGCTGCTGATTTTTTAAGCAAGGCTTGTTCTTCTTTCTCAGTTTCAGAAACGATCTCTTCTAATTCTTTCTTTTTGATCTTCAAATCCTTTTGACGGTCTGTTAATTCCGCCTCAGCATTAGCCATTACTTCTTTTTTAGCAGCAATGTTTGCTTTAAATTCTTTGATACGCTTTTCAGCCAACTGGATCTCTAAATTCTGGAACTCGATCTCCTTTGTAATTGAATCGTACTCACGGTTGTTACGTACTTTTCCTTGTTGTGCCTCGTATTTTTTGATAGCTGCTTGCGCATCTTTCATTACGTTCTTTTTCTCAACAATTCCTTCTTCAAGGTTTTTGATCTCCTCGTTAAAGTTATTGATACGGGTTTCTAAACCTGCAACTAGATCCTCAAGATCTCTAACTTCCAAAGGCAATTCTCCTCTTACAGTTCTGATCTTGTCAATTTTAGAGTCCGTTTGTTGTAATTCAAACAATGCTCTTAATTTTTCTTCTACCGAAATTTCGTCAGTTTTAGATTTTGCCATTTTTATAAATAGTTTATTGGATTTGTATTAATTTTTGACAAATGGAGTGCAAATGTATTAAATTTTTTCTTTAAAATCTCATAAAATAATTCAGAGGTATACTGTTCACTCTCAAAATGCCCTATATCCGCAATAACGATGCGCTTTTCAGCGTCAAAAAACTGATGATATTTGAAATCGGCCGTAACGAATACATCTGCCCCATTCTGGATAGCATCTTTTAATAAAAAACTACCCGAACCACCGCATACAGCAATGGTTTTGACTTTTTTACCGGTCAGAGGCGTATACCGCACCACTCCGGCTTTCATCTTTTCTTTGACCAGCGTCAAAAATTCCATTTCAGAACATTCCACATCCAATTCACCGATCATCCCGGCTCCAACTTGCTGGTGACTATTCGATAATGCGATCAGATCATACGCCACTTCCTCATAAGGATGTGCTTTAAAAAGCGCTTTTAATAGTCGTCCTTCCAAAAAAGCAGGATAGATCACTTCGATCTTTGTTTCCTTTTCCTGATGTTGCACACCCTGCTCTCCTACATAGGGATTGGTATCGTTTCCGGCTTTAAATGTGCCAAGTCCCTCTGAATTAAAACTACACTCGCTATAGTTTCCAATATTTCCTGCACCGGCTTCAAATAAGGCCAAACGAACATCTGCAGCCTTATCGGTCGGACAAAAGGTTGTTAGCTTCTTTAAATTATTCTTGACCGGAGACAAAATCCTACAATTCGACAAACCTAATTTCTCCGCTATTTTAGCATTCACCCCATTGGATACACTATCCAAGTTGGTATGTGCTGCATAAATGGCTATATCGTTTTTGATGGCTTTCATGATCACCCGCTCCACATAATTCTTTCCATTGAACTTTTTGATTCCGGAAAACACAATGGGATGATGCGCTATCACCAAATTACATCCCAATGAAATAGCTTCATCAAGCACATCTTCCGTACTGTCCAAACAGATCAAGGCTCCTTTTATTTCCATCTCGGAATGACCGCAAATAAGTCCTGCATTATCATAACTTTCCTGATAAGCTAAAGGAGCTATAGATTCAAGGTGATCAGTAATTTCTCTCAGTTTCATAATATGTCTTGTATCGGACGAATTTACAAAATAAAAAACACTCAGCACTGAATAGAAATTCCATAAACTGAACAAATTTCTGTATATTTAAGCAATGAAGTTTTTACGGATCATATTATTCCCTTTTTCGCTTCTGTATGGAGTAATAGTGACCCTGCGCAATAAACTTTTCGACTGGAAGGTCATTCCTTCCGAAAAATTTGACATCCCAACCATTTGTGTTGGAAACCTATCGGTAGGTGGAACAGGAAAAACACCTCATATCGAATACCTTATCCGCCTACTCAAGACAGAATTCTACATAGCTACTTTGAGCCGGGGATATGGACGGAAAACATCCGGATTTGTCCTTGCAGACACACAATCTACCGCACTGGAGATCGGTGATGAACCACTGCAGTTCAAAAAAAAATTCACGAATCTTAGAGTAGCTGTTGATGGCGAAAGAGCCAGAGGAATAAAAAAACTCATGCTTGAATTTCCTTCCTTGCAAGCGATCTTATTGGATGATGCCTTTCAGCACCGCTCTGTACAATCAGGAATGTATGTGTTACTGACCGATTTCAGTAAACTATATCCGGGCGACTGTATGCTTCCCAGCGGAAGTTTGAGAGAGTTTCAATCCGGTGCAAGCCGTGCTGATATTATTATTGTTACCAAATGTCCTGAAATTCTCTTGCCGATAGAAAGAAAAAGATTAACTGATGAGATAAAACCATTACCACATCAACAACTCTATTTCTCCTATTTAAAATACGGGAATTTTGTACCATTTCATTGCGACAATAAAAATCCACTTGCAAAGGAATATTACTTCGACAGAAACTTTACGATCCTCCTCTTAACCGGCATCGCTAACACAAAAGCACTTGAATATTATTTGAAGGACAAAGTAAAAAATCTTATACCTGTTAAATATCCTGACCATCACAATTTCAGCAAAGAAGATATTTATAACGTTCAAAAAATATTTAATAATATTGCATCCGCAAATAAGATCATATTGACAACAGAAAAAGATGCAATGCGATTAAAGTCGCCTGAATTTTCAGAGCTTTTGAGATCCCTTCCGCTTTTTTATATTCCAATAGAGATTGAGTTTCACGACAAAGACAAAGAACAATTTAACGAACAGATCATACAATATGTTAGAGCAAATCAAAAGCACAGCGACATTCATACAAAGTAAAATTTCTATTCAACCCGAGATCGGGATCATATTAGGTACAGGCCTTGGCGGGTTAGTGAAAGAGATCAACATTAAACACACCATTCCATACGAAGAGATCCCGAATTTTCCTGTATCAACAGTAGAAGGACATTCGGGCAAATTGATCTTTGGAGAATTAGGTGGCAAGAATGTGGTTGCCATGCAAGGTCGTTTTCATTATTACGAAGGCTATAACATGCAACAGGTTACATTCCCTGTTCGTGTCATGAAATTTTTAGGCATTCGAAAACTATTTGTTTCCAATGCTTCCGGTGGAACCAATCCCGCTTTCGAAATTGGAGATCTAATGATTATCAACGATCATATTAATTTCTTTCCATCCAATCCATTGATCGGAAAAAATTTGGCTGAACTTGGACCACGATTCCCGGATATGAGTGAAGCATACAGCAAAGAGATCATTGCAAAAGCGAAAAAAGTAGCGGCTGCTAACAATATCAAAGTACAAGAAGGTGTTTATTTAGGTTTATCCGGCCCTACATTTGAAACGCCTGCAGAATACAGAATGGTTAGAGTTTTAGGAGCCGATGCAGTAGGGATGAGCACTGTTCCAGAAGTGATTGTTGCACGCCACATGAACATTCCTTGCTTTGCTATGAGTATCATTACCGACCTTGGTGTGGAAGGAAAAATTGTGGAAGTAACACACGAAGATGTTCAGCAAGTGGCGTCACAAGCTGAAAAGAAAATGACATTAATAATGAAAGAATTAATGAAGGAGTTATAACTAACTCAATACTTGCTTCAGTACTTTCTGATAAGCATATAGATCAACCGGTTTAAAATACACCAACTGCTGCATCAAACTCAACTTTGATGCAGTTTTTATTTGAAGTACTTCACACAAGAAGGCTACCTCTATCAACACTTTCTTTTGATCAGCACTCAATGATTTTAGCTTTCCGGCCTTTTTAATAAAATTCGCAACCACCTCTTTCTCTGCTAACATGCGATTACCACTGTATTTTTCGGTGATCAACAAAGTCACCTTATCTCTGATCTCCGAAATTTGTAAAGGAATATTTTTACCCATATTCAGAGCAATGTTACTCTCGGTAAAACGTAACAATGTTTCTTCTGAACTTCTATATCCTTTTTGAGTTTTGATCTTTTCAAATTCTTTCAATGACAGTGCGTTCAATTCTTTATCGAGCGAACGGAATCCAAAACGGAAATAAAACCAATATGCACCGGAGCTGATACCTTCCGGATTACCCAATCCATATTGATAAGGCTCTACTTCAAAATAATCAACACCAAATGCCTGACGGTACACACGCAACAATTGACACATCATAAAACCTGATTCACCACCACGATAAGGTTCAAATATATTGATGCCGAACAAAGAGCGATTGCCAAACACCCAACCACCACCATAAGCTGCTGGTAAGCCATTTTTAAATAAAGTATATCCGACATACGATTCCAAAGGCAACTGACGGTCAGGTGTCATTCCAAATATGGCAATAGAAATTCCGTGCTCCAATTCAAACAAACGAAGCGACTCTTCATCCATATAAGAAACAGGATCCGTTTCTCTTTGTAATAATGTCAATGAATTTTTAATACAAGTAATCAAGTCTTTTTTCTCGGTTGCTTTGAATACCCTTTCCTTAGGCAATTTCCTATTTAATAACTCTACTTGATCGAATTGCTTGATGATCTCTTTGTGATAGAAATGATCTTTGATAGCGATCCGGTTATATGCTTTGGAAAACCATTTAGAAACAGGAAGCAGCTTTACATACAAATGTAAATTTCCAAACAAATGATCCTTGATATAAGGTTTATCATTTAAGCGATCAAACTCCGAAAGCATAAATGGTAATTGCTGTTCCTTCCCTATTTTTAAAGCATCAAACAATTGATTATTCTTAAAACCAATCGCTGTTACTTCTTTCTCTAAGCTGGGCAATGTAAATTGAAGCACATCATTCAGAGAAAGAGTACTTTTATAAAATGAGTCGATCTTGATACGAATATTTTTATCGGCTTGATACCATTTCAACAGATCATGAGAGAACGTAGAAACGGTGCGGGTATGAGGCAATCCGGAATTATCAAGAGCATACACATCTGTTTTATTCATTCTCCTTATGTGGGTTGACAAACGATTCAGCTCTTGCTCTGCAAGAGATAATATGTTTTTATCGGAAGGATGTGCTATGATAAACAAAAGTACATTCTGATAATCGGTCAATACATTCGAAGCAGAAAGCTTACATTTTATCAGTGATTTTAGAAGATTACTCTTTTGTTCTTCACTAACTTCATCGTATTTATTACAGATCTTTTTAAGTTGATCTAATAATGTTTTAAAGGACGTTTTCATATGTTTCGTTATGCAGATAAATATACTGTTTTACATATTCATTTTAAACTTTTAAAACCACAATTTTATATGTATCTTTATCTTTTATAACATCATCTCATGAAAACAAGATTATTCTCCCTGGCAATATTATTTTTTGCTATTACATCATCCTTACAAGCACAATACGATGCTCAAAATATTTCTTTATTAGGTCGCTGGTTCAATCCTTCGGAAGTTGCCGAACCTTCATATGGCATTAAATATAACGGTTGTTGGGCTTGGGTAGATACGAGTGATAATAATAGAGAGTATGCTATCATTGGATCCAGTAGCGGAACCTATATTATTGACATATCAACACCTTCTAACCCCATCGAAGTGGACTATGTCCCAGGCAGAAGAAATCAATGTATTTGGAGAGAATACAAAACATACGGCAACTATCTGTATGCCATCAGCGATGATGCTTCACCCAATAGTTTCCAGATCATCGATTTGAGCTACCTTCCCGACTCAGTCCACGTTATCCACGATGATGTGACCATCTTTGAACGTTCTCATACATTGTATGTAGATGGCGATAAACTATATTGTGGCAGCGTTACTTATCCCGGCACCGGTGGACATTATTCGATGATCGTTTATAGCTTGGCTGACCCTGCCAACCCTACTCTTCTACGAAAATTGAATGATGACTTTCCAAGCATTAACCACGTACACGATATGTTCGTAAGAAATGATACCGTTTATGCTTCCTGTGGTTATCAAGGTTTGTTCATGTACACCTACAATCCCGGCAGCAACACATTTAGCGCCATTAACTCCCTCACATCCTATCCCGACCAAGGTTATAACCATAGCAGCTTTTTAACTGCCGATGGAAAAACATTGGTTTTCTGTGATGAAGTCCCGGTAAATATGGCTGTAAAGATCCTTGATGTAACGGATCTTCAAAACATGTCAATTGCCTCTACTTTCAAGTCAAATGAAGGCGCTACACCACATAATCCTTATATTATTGGAAATGACCGTTTAATATTATCGTATTATCAGGATGGATTGCAAATTTTCGACATCAGCAACCCAACAAATCCGGTAAGAACAGGTTATTTTGATACGGATACACTCAAGGGACAAAATGATGGCTACTCAAACCCGGCCTACCATGGAAATTGGGGAGCATACGTTGATCTTCCAAGCGGAAACATTGTTGCCAACGATATGCAAAACGGATTATTTGTTCTGGATGCGCACATTGCCCTTGGAATTAATGAATCGTTACAAACAAATAACAACTCTGCTTTTATCTACCCTAATCCTACTTCTGAAAATATTTCAGTATCCATTTTGCTAAAAGATAATGATGAAATTCTATTTGAATTGGTTGATCTTTCCGGACGAAGTATTTTAAGTTCTAGAGAGCGAATCAGCAGTGGCAATCATTCCAAGATCATAAAACTATCGGAACTGGCTAGTGGTATCTATATCCTAAAGATCACCGGAAAAGAGCTGAATTACACTCAAAAAATGATCAAAAAATAGTCGGTATTTAGCAGCCTTGGATCAGCTGGCGCCCAGTCGATTTTTGCCATAAAACGAGTCGTATTTTTTCGTATCTTTCGCGCTTAAATTAAGCGCATTTTAAAATGAGTATGTACGACAAGTATGAAGCTGTTATCGGATTAGAAGTTCACGCACAATTAGTAACGAAAAGTAAAGCGTACTCGAGTGATTCTACCGAATATGGCGTATTACCAAATACCAATGTTAGTCCGATCACATTAGGACATCCCGGCACACTTCCAAAAGCCAACAAAAAAGTGGTTGAATATTCGGTCCGTTTAGGATTGGCCTGCAAGAGTGATATTCGTGAAGTAAATGAATATGCCCGTAAAAATTATTTTTATGCCGATCTTCCGAAAGGATACCAGATCACACAGGATAAAACACCTATCTGTGAAGGCGGATACATCTCCATAAAACAGGAAGACGGTTCTGAAAAAAAGATCAACCTGATCCGCATCCACATGGAAGAGGATGCCGGAAAGAGTATTCACGACATTGATCCTTTTGACACCCTGATCGATTTGAATCGTGCCGGTGTTCCCCTGGTGGAGATCGTTAGTGCTCCCGATATCAGAAGTGGTGATGAAGCCTATAAGTATCTTACCGAAGTTCGTAAACTGGTTCGCTACCTTGATATATGCGATGGAAACATGGAAGAAGGAAGTCTGCGTTGCGATGCCAATATCTCTGTTCGATTAAAAGGCGCTACCACATTTGGAAAACGTGTGGAGGTTAAGAATATG
This sequence comes from Bacteroidia bacterium, assembly GCA_016786925.1. Classification (GTDB taxonomy): domain Bacteria; phylum Bacteroidota; class Bacteroidia; order 2-12-FULL-35-15; family 2-12-FULL-35-15; genus 2-12-FULL-35-15. The sequence continues at coordinate 13,174 of JAEUTU010000116.1, read as the reverse complement.
AACTCCATCCGTAATGTTCAACGTGCGATCGAATTTGAGATAAAACGTCAGATCGAAGAAGTTGAAAATGGCGGAGAGATCTCACAAGATACCAGAAGCTTTGATGCAGTAGCAGGAACAACATTCGTAATGAGAAGTAAAGAAATGGCGAATGATTATCGCTATTTCCCGGAGCCCGACTTACAACCTGTAATCGTATCGCAAGAATATATTGCAAAAGTAAAAAGTACTTTACCACCTTTACCAAATGACCTATTCAAAAAATACACAGATCTCGGGTTATCAGAATACGATGCAGGCGTACTAACCGATAGTAAAGAGATCGCATTGTATTTTGAAGAGATCATTTCTAAAACAAAGAATATTAAGTCAGCAGCAAACTGGCTAACCGTTCAGATCAAATCGTATCTGAATGACAATGCTCTGCACATATCCGACTTTAAGATCACTCCTGAACGTATCGCTCAATTAGTAGATCTGATCGATTCAGGAAAAGTAAGTCACACCATTGCTACTCAAAAAATATTCCCTGTAATGATCGAATCTGTTGATAAAACTCCTTCACAAATTGCAGAAGAAAATGGTTGGATCCAAGAGAGTGATAGCAATGCATTAGCGGAGTTTGTAAAACAAGCCATTGCAAAATATCCGGAGAAAGTAGTTGAATACAAAAATGGGAAAACAAATTTGGCCGGTTTATTTATGGGTGAAGTAATGAAGCTTTCGAAAGGGAAAGCCGATCCTAAAATTGCCAATGAATTAGTAAAAGAAATGCTTGATAAAGCTTAATATGATCATGATAAAAAAAGTAACATTATTATTTTCTTCATTTGCATTGCTTGCAGCATGCTCTGATAGTAACTCTTCGGAAGAAGGATTTGAATTAACCGGTAAATTCACCAACGCAAAAGGCGAAACCGTGATCTTTGAACAAATGTCGCCCGATGGATTAAAGACGTTGGATACGGCTGTGATCGATGAGAATGGCGAGATAAAGATCAATGCAACGATTCCTGAAAAAGGATTCTACCGCTTACGGATTTCCGATAGAAACTTCGCAACATTCATTTTCGACACCAATGAAAAAGTAAGTGTTGGGGGGGATGCCGGTGATTTGGGCAACACATACACCGTAGAAGGATCGGCTGACTCTAAATTATTTTGGGAGATCAACCAGGCATCTATGGCCAACTATAGAAAGCGTGACTCCTTACAAAAAACGTTTCAAGCATTTGTAAACATGAGTAAGATGGACTCAGTGCGTATCGACTCCATGAGCAATGCACTTGAAAAACCATATATGGCACTCATCGATGAGCACAATAAATTTCTACAGAACTTTGTAGAAAAGAACAATACTTCATTTGCGGCATTAGCTGCCATTCAACAACTTCCTCCCGAAGAGTTTTTGTCAACTTATATCAAACTAGATGATGGATTATTTTCTAAATATCCAAACTCTTCCTACATAAAAGCTTTTCACGAAGGCGTTGCCAGTCAGAAAAAACTAGGAATTGGAACACCCGCTCCGGAGATCACAATGAACACTCCTGATGAAAAACCACTTTCACTTTCTTCGTTAAAAGGCAAAGTTGTATTGATCGACTTTTGGGCAAGCTGGTGTGGACCATGCAGAGCAGAGAATCCAAACGTAGTGAATGCTTACAACAAGTTTAAAGCAAAAGGATTTGATATTTTTAGTGTATCACTTGATAAAGACATGCAAAAATGGAAAGATGCTATTAAGAAAGATAATTTATCCTGGCCAAACCATGTTTGCGATTTCCAATTCTGGCAATCACCTGTCGTATCGCTTTATAATTTCAATGCAATCCCTTACAATGTATTGATCGATAAAGAAGGAAATATTCTTGCAAAAAATTTAAGAGGCGAAGACCTTGAAAAAAAATTAGAAGAGATCTTTCAATAAAACAACATGAAACGTATTCACTCACTTTTTCTGACCATTGCTGTCTTAATTTCAACAGCTGCATTTGCTCAAAATTACTTTCAACAGGAAGTAAACTATACAATGCAAGTACGACTGGACGATGTTAAACATGAGTTATTTGCTGATGAGATCATTGAATACAAAAACAATTCTCCTCAAGCATTGGATGTTATCTACATGCACCTTTGGCCAAATGCCTACAAAGACAGAAGCACAGCACTTTGTAAACAACAAATGGAGAATGGTGACACAAAACTGTATTATGCAAAAGATGAAGAGAGAGGATACATCGATATGCTCGACTTCAAAGTAAACACCAAACCTGTTAAATGGGAATTACTAAAAGACAGCATTGACATTTGTAAGATCTATTTAAATGAGCCATTGAAGAGTGGAGAAAAGATCAATATCAGTACCCCATTTCATGTAAAAATCCCTTCCGGTGAATTTTCACGCTTAGGGCATATCGGTCAATCCTACCAAATTACTCAGTGGTATCCCAAACCTGCTGTATTTGACAAAAATGGATGGAACTACATGCCTTACCTGAATCAAGGAGAATTTTACTCCGAGTTTGGAAGTTTTGATGTGCAGATCATTGTTCCTAAAAATTATATTTTGGGAGCAACGGGTGATTTGGTAAATGGAGAAGAAGAATTAAAATGGCTGGATGATAAAGTAAAAGAAACGGAAGCTATTGAATCATTCGATAAAAATGATCTGGAATTTCCTAAATCAGACAGCGCCACTAAAACATTGCGTTTCAAGCAAACGAATGTTCACGACTTTGCCTGGTTTTGTGATAAACGTTATCATGTATTAAAAGGCGAAGTAACTACTCCACATACAAAAAATGTTGTCACCACCTGGGTGATGTTTACTAACTCAGAAGGAAATCTTTGGAAGAATTCAATCAAATACATGAATGATGCGATCTACTATTATTCATTATGGAATGGCGACTATCCATACAAACATTGCACTGCAGTTGATGGAACGATCAGTGCCGGAGGAGGAATGGAATATCCGAATATTACTGTGATCGGAGCTTCCGGGAATGCATTTCAATTAGATGTTGTGATCACACATGAAGTTGGACACAACTGGTTCTATGGAATGTTAGGATCAAATGAACGGGTTCACCCATGGATGGATGAAGGATTAAACTCATTCAATGAATTACGTTACATCAGAACTAAATATCCAGAGAGAAAATTACTTGGAGATGTAGCAAATGGAGGAATCGGAAAGGCCTTCGACTTATCGAGATACAAACATCATATTCAATACTACTTAACGTATCTTTTATCTGCTGCCAAAAATGAGGATCAACCTATTGAAACAGCATCCTATGAATACACAGAACTAAATTATGGAGGAATAGTCTATTCTAAAACAGCCGTTGTGTTTGATTACCTAATGGCATATTTGGGAGAAGAGCAAATGAACAAAGCCATGAGAGATTATTTTGACAAATGGCATTTTAAACATCCACAACCTGCTGACCTAAAAGCATCCTTAGAACAATCAACAGGAAAGAACTTGGATTGGTTTTTCAAAGACCTTATTAACTCAAATAAAAAATTAGATTACAAAGTGAGTTTCGTTCATAAAAACAAAGATGGGTCATACGATATTGGTGTGAAAAATACCGGAGAGATAAAATCACCAGTTATTATTCAAGGAATAAAAAACAACAAAATTGCGGGTGAAGTGACCTTTGATGGATTCAAAGGAAAACAAGCCTTAAGTTTCCCTAATTCTGAAATAGATTATTTCAAGATCGACTATTTAGAAGTTAGTCCCGAAATAAACAGAAATAACAATAAAATAAAAACTCGCGGTCTGTTCAAAAAAACAGAACCTCTAAAAATACAATTCCTTGGCAGCTTGGATAATCCGGATAAAACACAACTATTCTGGTCACCGGTTGCAGGATGGAATAACTACAACAAATGGATGTTCGGACTTGCGCTTTACAACAACCTATTACCTCAAAAGAAATTTGAATTTGAGCTTATGCCTATGTACAGCTATACAACCAACGACCTTGTTGGTTATGCTCATTTTAATTACAACATTCTTCCAAAAAATAATTTATTCCAAAAAATAGCTATTGGGGCTACTGCCGCTAGATATGCCTATTCCAACGACCCATTGGATATGAACTTCAATAAAATTGCTCCGGAAGTGAACATCGACTTTAAACGATCTGCAGCAAGAAGTAAAGTGTCCAATAGCTTAAGAATCCGCAATATTTCCATTATCAAGGATACTTACAAAGCTAATTACACGGTTGACCCTACTATCTATTCTTACGATACTGCTTCTTATAATTACACGGATGTAACATATTCATACAAGAATAACAAAACCATTACACCGTATCAGATCGACCTGAATTATCAGTATGGAAAACAACTAGATCCAAAAGCCGGATTTTCAAACGGTGAATTTTCAAAATTATCATTGACATTCAACTATTCCTATAAGTTCAAAAACAAGAACAAGAACTTTGATGTTCGTTTATTTGCAGGAACATTCCTTGGAACAAGCAAAGTCAATGCCGGAGCATATCGTTTCCGCTTAAGTGGCTGGAGAGGATATCAAGATTATATGTACGATAATATTTATTTAGGAAGAACGGAAACAGATGGAATATTAGCTGGTCAGTTCTCTGAAAAAGAAGGAGCTTTTAAATTCTATTCACCAATTGGTCAGTCGGCAGAATGGATCGCTGCATTGAATTTAAAGTCCTCATTAGGAAACATGAAGATCCCTATCAATTTGTATGCTGACATTGGAACCACAGGAGCTGATGGAATATTAAATGAAAGCATACTTTACAATGCGGGAGTTTGTTTATCTATCAGAAAGAATTTGTTTGAGATCTACTTCCCTATTCTGATCTCAAAAGATTTCCAGGATTACAACAAAGCAAATGGTATCCGCTATGAAGAGACCATCAGATTTACGTTAAACCTTAACTTGATCAATCCATTTCAATTGATCAGAAAATTTGAAATATAAGTGCAAGCAGGTAAAAAAATATATTTTGCATCCGATTTTCATTTAGGTGTTCCTAGCTTCGAAAAAAGTTTAGCTCGTGAAAAGCGTATTGTCAAATGGTTGGATGAGATCAAACACGATGCAGCTGAGATCTACTTGATGGGCGACATGTTCGACTTCTGGTTTGAATACAAATATGCTGCTCCAAAAGGATTTGTGCGACTGCTTGGCAAAATTGCAGAAATAACCGACTCAGGCATTCCTGTTACTTTTTTTACAGGAAATCATGACATGTGGATGTTTGATTACTTACCTCGCGAAATAGGTGTGACTATTTACAAAGATCCAATTGAAAAAGAATTCAATGGAAAGAAATTTTTCCTTGGTCATGGTGATGGCTTAGGGCCTGGTGATAAAGGATACAAATTCATTAAGAAAATTTTCTCCAATAAATTTTGTCAGTGGCTTTTTGCACGTATACACCCTAACTTCGGAATTGGAATGGCCAATTATTGGTCGCGCAAAAGTCGTCTGAGCAATGGGCCTGAAGATGAAAAATTTACAGGAGAAGAGAATGAATGGCTGGTTGTTTTTGCAAAAGAAGTATTAAAAACAAAACATTTTGACTATTTCATTTTTGGTCACAGACATTTACCATTAGACATTAAACTAGCAGAAAACAGCAAGTATATCAATTTGGGAGAATGGGTCAATTACAATACCTATGCAGTGTTCGATGGGAATATAGTTGAGCTGAAAAAATTCAACTAATAATTGGCACCGTAGTTCAATGGATAGAATAGAAGTTTCCTAAACTTTTGATACAGGTTCGATTCCTGTCGGAGCCACTACTAAACAGTATCATTAATAAAAACAGAACGAATACTTGACATGAAAAAGAAAATTGAAATTCTTTCACCGGCTAAAAATCTAATACAGGGCATGGCTGCCATCAATGCTGGTGCCGATGCTGTATATATTGGAGCGCCACAATTCGGTGCCCGTTCAAATGCAACAAACTCTGTTGAAGATATTGCCGAATTAGTAAAATACGCCCACCTTTTTAAAGCTCAAGTATTTGTTGTTATCAATACTATATTATATGATGATGAATTAGCGGATTGTAAAAAATTGATCTATGAATTATATGACATTGGAGTAGATGCATTAATTGTTCAAGATATGGCCATAATGGAAATGGATCTTCCTCCAATTGTGATACATGCTAGTACACAAGCTAACAATAGAGATCCGCAACATGTGAAATTCTTGAAAGATGCAGGAATAAAACGTGTGGTATTAGCCAGAGAATTGAATTTAGACCAAATAAGAGATATCAGCAATGCCACAGATGTGGAGTTGGAATTTTTCGTTTCCGGAGCACTCTGTGTTTCATTTAGCGGAAATTGCTATATGAGTGTTGCCAATGGAGAACGAAGTGCTAACAGAGGTTCTTGCGCTCAAAACTGTCGTCTACCTTACAACCTGGTTGATGGTACAGGAAAAACGTTAATCTCAAATAGTCATTTGCTTTCTATAAAAGACCTCGATCTCAGTGATCAATTGCCTAATTTAATTGAGGCCGGTATTACCTCTTTTAAAATAGAAGGTCGATTAAAAGACATTGTATATGTGAAGAACAACACCTCTTTTTTAAGAAAAAAACTGGATGCCTTTTTAGAAAATAACGATAAGTATCAAAAAGCGTCCTCCGGAAAAACCTTCTACAATTTTGAAGCGGAGATGGACCGTAGCTTCAACAGAGGATACACCAATTACTTTGTAAATAAACGTACCGAAAAGATCGGCTCATGGGAAAGTCCTAAATCACAAGGACAATTGATCGGTAAATTGATAGAGATCAAAAACAATGGCTATATCATCGAAAATTCAGAAAAACTAAACAATGGTGATGGACTTTATTTTATCAATGAAGAAGGTTTGGCGGATGGCATGCAAATAAATACCATTGAAAATAATGTTGTGTTCCCAAATGGTTTTAAACCAGTGAAACCGGGCACACTCATTTTCAGAAACTCAGATTCCACCTTTAATAAACTCGTTGAACGTGAAGATAGCGCTATCCGTAAGATCAGCGTCAAACTTATTTTCTCCGAAACGAAAGATGGCTTTGAATTAAAAGCAATAGATGAAGATGGACACGAAAGTAAAGTGGCAATTAAATCCGAAAAAGAAGTAGCAAAAACAGAGAGTAACCTTGAAAGTAACATCAAAAAAAATCTATCCAAAACGGGAAACACACCATTCATCGTTGATGAGATCGACATCCAATTTTCCGGAAATTGGTTTTTACCGATCTCCAAAATAAATGAGATCCGTAGAGCTACACTTGAACAATTGATCGATACTAGAATTAGAGAATATCACCGTGATGAATTTCAGATCACAAAAACAGATCATCCCTACCCTGTTTCCAAATTAGATTTCACCTACAATGTGGCTAATCAGAAGGCACGCGATTTTTACAAACGCCATGGCGTTACTGAAATTGAGAAAGCATTTGAGTTGCAATGGGATCCGGGAAAATCGCGAGTAATGACCACCAAATACTGCGTTAAATACGAACTTGGCAAATGTGCCAGATACCAAAGAGAAACCATGGGCGAAAAAGTGGTAGAACCATTGGTCTTGAAACATGGTGAGAATGAATACAAACTAAAATTCAATTGTAAGCCTTGTGAAATGGAGATCTGGGAGAAAGATGCCGAGCTGGAATTTGAAGAAGAGGATTAACCTGATCCTATCTTTGTTTTATCATTTTTATTTTTTTCAACCCAAAATGTATCTTTTGAGTATCACCCCGTTATACTTTTATGAAAAAGGCTATACTCATTCTTTCCATATGTACATTAGTGTACCTAGGAATAACATCATTTAAGGACAAATATGAAACCTATAAAGGATTTACATTAAAGGCATTTGAAAGTTCACTTGCTTATATTCCCAAAGGCTCATTCAACATAGGTCCATCCGATGAAGATCTTCCCTATAAAGTTACCTATGAATTTCCTTCACGGACAGTCACAGTAGAGTCATTTTACATTAGTAAATTTGAAGTAAGTAATGGACAATATGTAGAATTTTTAAAGGAATTATATAAGATTGACACCAACCTCTACAAATCAATGTTGCCCGACACGCTGGTATGGCGAGAAAAATATGCTTATAATGAACCTTATGTAGAATATTATCTCCGTCACCCTGCTTATGGCAATTATCCTGTAGTGGGAGTTAGCTATGAACAAGCGCAAGCATATTGCAACTGGTTAACTAAAAAATACAGAAATGAAGCCAAAAGCAAATTCAAGAAGGTAACATTTAAACTCCCAACAAGCGAACAATGGGTGTTTGCAGCAAAAGGGAAATTGGATAGGGCTCCATTCCCTTGGAATGGAGTTGACATGCAAAATTCAAAAGGTGAACTTTTGGCCAATTTTTTATATGTTGACCAAGCTTCAATCTGGAGAGATTCTGTTTATCAAAAAAATTTCTCGGGTCAATTTGAAAAGACACAGATCTACAGATCAGGGGGAATACATGGTGGATTCTATTCAAGCAGTTATTCGAAAATCAAAGACCATACAGGTGATGTGACCATGCCGGTCATGTCATTCCAGCCAAATGGTTACGGACTTTATAACATGGCCGGGAATGTAGAAGAATTCATGAGAGAAAAAGGGAAAACACATGGTGGCAGCTGGCGCGATCCGGGATTTTATTTAATGAATAATGTTTACGAAAACTATGATACGCTAAACTCAGCATCAGCACAAAGGGGCTTTAGATTCGTTATGGAATTTGAAAAATAGAAACTCAAATACAATATTACTAACACAATAAGGCGATACATTTTACCACTTTCTGGGTATTGAACAATATTTAAAGGCAAGTATTTTTGTTAAGAATAATTTTAAACAAAAAATGTCTTCTGAAATATCCGAAATATCATTTATTATAGCTGACAATGAACCTTTTACGAGAAAAGGGATCATTCAAGTCCTTTCACAAGAAATAAGTGGTGGAAATTTTTATGAAGTATCAAACGGACAAACATTGATTAAAAAATCGAAAGAGTTAAAAAAGCCATTTATAATTGTAGATTATAGCAATTTAGAAGGATTTACGATTGATAAGTTAAAAACAATATATGCATCAAACAAGATCGCCAAAATACTGATCATCTCAAACTCTGACAACAAAGAGGAAATGATAAAAGTTCTTGATTATGGAGTAAAGAATTATATACTTAGAACGGCAGATGATATAGAATTAAAAAAAGCTGTAAAAGCTACTTTAGAAAATAAAAGATTCTTGTGTGGTAAAGTAATTGATGCTTTTATTGATAATAAATTTTCTAAAGAGACAAAAAAAGTGAACAATAGAACCACTTTACTTACAGAAAAAGAAACGGAAATATTAAAATTAATCGCCCAAGGAAATACCAACCAACGAATAGCAAACAGATTAGGATCAAGTATACACACGATTAATACGCACCGAAAAAACATTTTCAAAAAACTAGGATTTAAAAAGGCGTCCGAAGCCATCATCTATGCAATAGAAAATGGAATTGCATCCCGCACATAAAAACAATACTCTCAAAAGCATACCGTAAAAACGGTAGCATAGCCTAAAAAAGCTATAACACAAATTGCCCTTCTATAGGTATTGTCTTACAAAAGATTAAACAGAATCTTTGCACCGCAAATAAGAATTAATCTAAACAACAAATAACATGAAAAAACTTATATTATCTACTTGTTGCTTATTAGCAATTGTAACAAGTAATGCTCAATCAATAACAGATACAGTATCCATTGGTGCAGGATATACGAACCAAAAATGGTACAGTTTAGATAATGATGAACAAGGATCTGCTCCAAAAAATAATTGGGATATCGCTTTTGAGGTTTCAGGTTATGGAACCTCCATCCATATAAATTCTATTATTGGAACCATGTTATGGACTTACCCAACAAGCGATACTGCAGGATGGAGCACATTCGATACAACAGGACTTTACACATGGGCACCGCAATATAATTCAGACACTTCATGGACATTAGGGGCTTTTGACAAAAATGCAGTTCCAACAAATCCAAATGATGTAGGCTGGGGAATTTACAATCCCGTTACACATATAATAACAGGAGATTCTCTATTCGTAATTAAACTGGCAAATGGTAGTTACAAAAAACTATGGATTCAAGATATATCAGGTGGAGCATACAATTTTAAATATGCAGACTTAAATGGAACAAATCAACAAAATGTAAGCATAGTTAGAGCTGCGTACAATGGTAAAAACTTTGCGTACTACTCCCTACAAACAAATTCTGCATTAGATAGAGAACCCCTTGCTGCAAATTGGGATCTGATATTTACACAATACACAGCCTTTATACCATCACCATATACCGTTGCAGGAGTTTTATCAAATAAAGGGGTAAAAACTGCACAAGTAAATAATGTTCCAGATGTAAACACTTATACTAATTGGCAAGCACATTCTTTAAATACACCAATCAATGAAATTGGCTACGACTGGAAGGTATTCACTGGTGTATGGGAAATAAGCGACTCATTAGTATACTTTGTAAAAAGTAAACCCGGTGACCTTTGGAAATTAGTATTTACAGGATTTGGAGGAAGTGGCAATGGCAATTATATCTTTAAAAAAGAAAAATTAAGTACAGTAAGCATTGAAGATGTTACCACTAAATATGCTGCATCACTTACCATATATCCAAATCCTGCTACAGGTGAAAAATTTAACATCCTTTTTGATATAATAAACGGTTCATCAACATCAAATTTCATAATATATGATCTATTGGGGAAAATTATCTACTCCAAACAGCTAAATAATACTGAAGGAATAAACAATCTGGAGATCAGCACCCATGAAATGGAAGCCGGAGTATACATTGTATGTATGTATAATGGACAAGAAAAAATTCAACAAAAATTAATAATAAAATAAAAGCAACATTGACAAAACTAAACTATGAAAACAAACAAAGGAATATCTAAATTATTTTACATCCTATCTATAATTTGTGGAACAATCTTTTATTCCTGTGATGATGTAAAAAAAGAAGAGAAAAAGGATGGTGAACAGCAAAAAATTGGCGTTTTACTAGTTAATCACGGATCTAGGTCAGAAACATGGAGAAAAGCATTAATGAACCTGGAAGAAAAAGTAAGGGAACAGATACTTTCAGATGGAAAAGTAAAAGGCACAAAAACTGCTCATATGGAATATACCGAACCTTCAATTGCTACTCGACTCAAGGAATTTGATGCAGAAGGATTCACCGATATTATCATTGTCCCGGTTTTCTTAACAGTTAGCCCTCACACTTTTGATGATATTCCCACCATCATTGGGCAAAAAGAAGATCCGCAATCAAAAGAAATGCTTAAAGTAGAAAAAATTGAATGTTACAAACCGAAAGCTAGAACACATATCACCCCTAACTTAGATTTTACGGACATACTTAAAAAAAACATTTTAAGAAGAACGAAAGAATTATCAAAAGATCCTGCTAATGAAGGCCTAGTGCTAATTGGGTATGGTGATGAAACATATGACAAAGAATGGGGGGAGTTATTTGATAAAGTTGCAGAATCAGTGAAGCAAGAAGTCGGTATTTCAGAACACTCATATGGTTGGTGCGGACATATTGTACATTACGATTCAGAAAAAACCACTGAAGCTATCAACACTATTTTAAAGAAAAAAAACAAAGCAATAGTTATTCCAGTATTAGTAGCTCACGATGAAAATTTTCAAATAAAGATTATTGGAGGAGGTATTGAAAAGGTAAAAGATAATAAAAACAAAGTTGTTTATAAACCCGATGCAATCCTACCTGATCCTAATGTCGAAAAATGGGTAATTGATATCAGTGCTCAATATGCCGCAAAAACAGGAAACAGATAAATTGTGTTATGCTAAATTGGAATATTAAAAAAATTAGAAGACTAAATGTTGCCACTCATCGCGATTTGGGTTATTTTTTTTCGACATTAATATTGATCTACTGTATTTCAGGAATTGCATTGAATCATGTTGATGATTGGAATGCCGATTTTATATTAACAAAAAAAGAGGTATCGATTCCTGAAAAATATAGCAAAAGCCAAATTTCTGATTCTGTGATAAAAAAATTAGGGAAATTAGTACAAGAAGAGGATTACAAAGTGTTTGACTTCCCAACACATGATCAAGTAAAAATATATTATAACAATGCGTCTCTTCATGTTTATCTGGACAAAAACAAAGCTATATATGAACAAGTTTCCAAGAGACCATTTTTTTATCAAACTAATGTCATTCATAGGAACAGTTTAAAAGGATGGAAATGGGCCTCCGATATCTTTGCAGTATTGCTGATTGTAATAACAATTTCAGGATTGTTCATCTTAAAAGGGAAATACGGAATAACAGGCAGAGGAAAATGGTTGATCGCAGCAGGGTTTCTCCCTCCAATAATTGCAATTATCATACAAGCATTTCAATAATATGTTTTCGAAAAAAAAGAGGATCAGCATAATCATAGCGCTTTTTTGTGGAAGTGTCATGATTAGCTATTCTCAAAAAATTCAAATTGTTTCCGCTGAGGATCTTCAGTCAATTCCATCAGCACATATCAGATGTAAAGACATCAAACAAGGAATAGAAAAAATATTTATTACAGACACTTTAGGCATTATCGATGTAAGTCAATTTGAGCCAAGCGCAGACCAAATAGAAATTACTGCAGGGTATCTGGGATTTAAAAAAAAGACAGAAGTCATCAATAGAATTGGGGGAAAAAAAATTTATCTTGAAACTGAAAAAACAGCCCTGAATGAAGTGGTCGTTACAGCACAATATGCCCCCAATTCACCTGAAAAAGCTGTGCACAAAATAAAGATCATCGACAATAAAAAAATACAGAGCATGGCAGCACAAAATTTAAAAGATGTTTTGTCAAATGAATTAAATATAAGATTAAGTCAGGATAATATTTTAGGGAGTAGTATGAATTTGCAAGGAATATCCGGTCAGAATATTAAAATATTAGTTGATGGTGTTCCTTTAACAGGGAGATTAAATGGCAACATAGATCTGTCCCAGATAAACATGAACAATGTAGAACGAATAGAGATTGTTGAAGGACCACTTTCTGTTAACTTTGGTACAGA
>JAEUTU010000080.1 GCA_016786925.1 Bacteroidia bacterium | reverse complement strand
AGCTGCTTTTTTAGCTGCTTTTTTTGTTGCTTTTTTAGCTGCTTTTTTTGGAGCTGCTTTTTTAGCTGCTTTTTTTGTTGCTTTTTTTGCCATGGTTTTTTTGGTTATTAAATTATTTGATACGAAGTAAGAAAAATTATTAACACGAAAAAAATATTTGCAATTTATTTTATTAACATCGATATGTTCATATTGTTAATATCCTAAATCTGAACTTTTGCATTTTAAGAATGAAAAATGAAATGGTTGAAGCATATTTTATTTCAAATTAAAAAATAAAAGAACAACTCTTTTTTATGACTACCTCTGAAACTACCGTTTATTGTATGTGTTCAGAAGGTTATATTTGTTTCTAAGAAAAAAATGAATAGAGATCAAAGAACGAACACGAAGAATTTAAAATTCAAAATCCAGTTGAATTTACATCCTTTTAATAGCCAATGAACAATTATTTTTTTCTTTCCAATAATGCCATATAAAATCCATCGGCATGGTAAACATCGGGAGAATATCGTTTTTCACCTATAAATTCCCATCGATCTCCAACTTGTTTTAAAAACCATTTTATTTGTTCTTCTCCTTCACTTGGTAATATACTACACGTTGCATACACCATCTTGCCACCTACTTTGGTCATATCTGAAAATGTAGTCAAGATCTCTTGTTGTGTTTTTTTTACGCGCTCGATCTCTTCCGGATTTAATTTCCATTTACTATCAGGGTTTCTTCTTAGTACTCCCAAACCTGAACATGGCACATCTAATAACAATCTATCTGCCGTATCTTTTAGTCGTTTGATAGTTTTAGTAGAGTCGATCGTTTTTGTTTCTACGATCTTCACATTTGCTCTGGCCGATCTCTTTTTAAGTTCTTGAAGTTTTTTCTCTTTTACATCCAAGGCGATGATGCGACCTTTGTTTTTCATTAATGCTGCTAAGTGCAATGTTTTTCCTCCCGCACCGGCACACGCATCGATCACACGCATTCCCGGTTGTACATTCAAGTATTCACTTACCATTTGTGAAGCAGCATCCTGTACTTCAAATAAGCCATTGTGATATGCTTCGGTTCGGAATACATTTCTTGGGAATTTTAATTCAACCGCATCAGGCGACCAGGTTACCAAAGCTGTTTCGCTAATATTCTCATCCTCTTCCAATATTTTTTGTAATTCTTTAGGAGTGGTGAACAATGTATTTGCTCTTAATACCATACTTGGACGTTGGTTCAATGCACGTAATACTTTTTCCCATTGTTTCCCTAATTCCTTTTCTCCAGTTTCATCCAACCAGTCGGGTACCGATTCTCTGATTTTACGGATTTTATAGAACTTCTCTAATTGAGAGATCACTTTTTTCTCATTTAAGGATTTGAAGTAATTACTTTCAGGTAATTCATAGCCATCGAAAACCAGGTATGTTCCAAAGATCATCCAAAGATTTTTTTCAGACAATTTTTCATCGACTCCCGAGGAAGCAACTAATAATCTCCAATTTCTGACAATATCATAGGTGACATCCGATACAAAGCTTCGTTCACGTACATTCCATTTTTTGTTTGCACGCATAACTTTTTCAATTGCTTTATCGGCATACTCCCCTTTTTCAAAAATATCTTTAAGTGCAGCAAAAATTGCCTTGATATGAAAGGTGTGGTGTTTTAAGTAAAAAATTTTAGTCATGTCACAAAAGTACTATTTAATTGTTTAGGTTTGCAGCATGATCGAAACAAGTATCACTATTGGAGGATTTACCATCTATGAACCTACAACGGTTCTGACAGATCTTATCATCACCATCCTGTGCTTTCTCTTTTTATATAAATTAAAGAATAACCTTCCCTCAGTCAATAAATGGAAATTGTTTTTTCTGTTTTTTGGTCTCTCCACATTGGTAGGTGCTTTTTCACATGCATTATTTAAAGAACATAGTGGAGCCGGTTATAAATCATTTTGGTTAAGTATGCAGGTGCTAAATCTGTTGGCTGTATTTTCTGCTCAGCTGGCTACCTATGACTCTGTTCTTTCAGAAAAAAAGCATAAGAAGATCTGGTTATACAGCTACTATATACAATTAGTATTATTTACTGTAGCCGTTTTTATATTTCATAATTTTCTGGTAGTTGTATTGGATAATGCAATCGGTCTGATACCGGTATTGATCCTTCATTTAAAAAATAGAAAACAAGCCGAAGGTTATAAAGGTATTGCGAATGGAATATTGATCTCTTTTTTAACGGGGATCGTTCATGGAACAAAACTGACTTTTCATGCCTACTTCAATTTCAATGACATTGCTCATGTCTTGATCATGATCAGCTTATACTATATATATAGTGGCGTAAAAAAGCTTACTCTATAAACACTCTGTCTTTTCCATCAAAATAAGGAGATTGAATCGAAAGGACTTTTACCGGCTCTTTGGATGTCACTTTTAGATAATGGGGTGTGTTTTTTGGAACGAATAGAACATCTCCTTTTTTTATCCGGATCATTTTGTCGCCTAACAACATATCGCCTTCACCTTCCAAAACATAAATGTGTTCAGAGTGCTCCAAGTGTTTATGTTTTTTAACCTCTTTTTTTATAAATATCACAAAACTGCTGGATAAAGAATCGGAGGCGATGGCACGACTGTAAATGTTTTCATATGCAGCCGGTGCTTTTATGGTGTCTAATATCTGGAAGGTTTGACCAATACTTATGAGTGGTAAAACAAAGAAGAATACAAGCAAATGTTTCATAAACTTATTTTTCAAATTCATAATCCCTTTCAACGAGGCAAATTCGCGTTTTGTATTTCTTATACCAGGTACTTTTACCTGTTTCTTGAGCAATTTGATGTTCGGAATTCATTTTCCATTTTTTGATACTATCCAAACTGCTCCAGTAAGAAATGGTTATTCCAATTTCAGATCTTGCCGATTCCATTCCAAGGAATCCATCGGCTTGTTTTGCCAACTCCACCATCCGTATCGCCATGGTATTATATTCAGGATCTTCACCGGATCTGATAGAAGTAAAGATCACGGCATAATAAGGAGGCGGTGGTGTTTTTGCGAAATCCGTCATAACACAAATATAAAATAAAAGCGGACAAATTTGCCCGCTCTTATTTTTAGTTTGCTATTCGCCTATTTGCCAACTTTTACACGTATTCCTTCTGAATGACTTGAGAATTCAGGTGCGTACATACACTGAATGGAAGTGATGCCATTCGAGAAATCACCATTGTGTGTAACCACCATCGGATACTCAAAAACATATGTTCCTTTTGGTAATCGATCAAAGAAAAAGTTGGTCGCTGCATCACGCGTACTTTCATAATATCCCAATCCATCTTGCCACTTATAGGTAGAGATAACATTGGTGGGTTCAAATCCGGATGCACGCATATCTTTCATTTGTACATATTCCATATCTCTATCAACACGTAGTTCAATTCTCACTTTTAATTTATCTCCCACTTTTAAAACCATTTTTTCTGTAACAGGTTCTATTACGGGTCCGCTTGCCGTATTCTTTTGAAGGAATAGCTGTTTCTTCAACACTAAAGGTGTTTTTGCAGGAGTGATCTTATCCAGCTGTTCAAAATATTGCCAATACATGGCACCCCAACTTACTCCTTCATCTTTTTTCGAAATAGTAATATTTCTCATGTTTGGTTTTATATCTCCTCCGCTCCAGGATGTTTTAAAGTAACCTGTTCCCGCTTCCTGTTTTACACCATCTAATTTTTTAGGATCTACTTTTACATCTCCTACTGTTATCTCTACATTACTTTCTGTAGCTAACCAATCGGTTCCTCTTAATAATAATGCATAAACAGCTTCTGTAGTCGCTTTGGTTGTTTTCCAGTCTTGCGTTTGTTTTGATTTCAACAGCCATACTTTCAGATCATCCACCGCTTTTTTATCATTACTTACCTCATCAAATGCTTCGATCAGTAAGGCTTGTGCTTCAATAGGAGCTTGATACCAATAGAACCCTTCATAGTTATCTTTCCAGTACATGCCCATTTCTTCACTGTTCAGTGCATTTTCTTTTAATGACTTCATAATATCTTTAGGAGTGATCTTATCATCATAGCGGTGTAAGGCCAATGCGATCATTCCTTGCATGTATCTGCTGTTATCTAACCAATACTTTTTGGCTTGTCCTTTATAGTAGTCAAATGCTTTTTGGTTATTTGAATTGACCGGAACCTCTTTAAAATAACTTCTGGCATATAGATATTGGATCTGCTGATAGCTCAAATGATTTTTATCGATGTTTACTTTATCGTATTTCAAGATCCACTCATAATCTTCGCGGATACGATTATCTAAATACTTCACAGCATCTTTGGTCATTTTCCAAACAGATCCATCTTCACGTACATTCTTTACACCTAAATGATCCAGGTGTCCCATACCGGTTACAATATGCTGGGTAATGTAGCGATCGTCACGCATTCCATCAAACCAAGGGAATCCACCATTAGGCGTTTGCATCTTTTCTAATTTTTTTAACGCTCTTCCTAGTTCATTGCTCATTTTGTTTAGATCGAATAGCAAGCCGACACGTTTTTTACGTTCTGTTTCATTTTTAGCATCCAGTACCCAAGGTGTTTCTTCGAGCATCAATGATTTTAATTCCTGATTTTTTTCTAAGTTCGAAAGAAGGGCATCCGGACTTTGGTTTTTCCAGGAGTCAAATACCGCTTTGATCTTTGGAGAGGAATTAGCAATATGGGATGCGATGCTATTTGCATAAAAACGGGAGAATGTTTGCTCCGCACATTCATACGGATATTCCATTAAGTATGGTAATGATTGAACAGCATACCATGCCGGGTTGGAAGTAAATTCTAATGTTAGTTTATGATTACGTAATGTGCTTGATCCATTACTTTGATTTTTTAATTTTTCGAAGCTGAATGTTTTTGTTTGATTGTCACGGATTGGCAATGGCAATGTTTCTGTCACTAACATTCTGTTGGTTAATACCGGAACCGCCATTTCTTCCCCATCAGTGAAGTTATTTGCTTTTGCAACTACTTTATAGGTGATAGCCCCATAACCTTCCGGGATAGAAATATTCCATTTCACAAATGCACTCTGTCCTTTTTTAGAATTAAATGCTAATTGTCCGTCTTTGGTTAAAGCAGCAGTAATGTCTTTCATACTTGTTGCATCATACAGATATAATTGAGCAAACCCATTCAACTCGTTATCTGATAGGTTGCTGATCTTAGCGCTGAATTCCATCTTATCACCTTCACGGAAAAAGCGGGGTGCGTTCGGAACAACCATCAGATCTTTTTGAGTTTGAAGCTCTTTTTCAATTTGTCCGTATTTAAGATCTTTTGTATGAGCAAATCCCATCATTTTCCATTTGGTCAACGATTCAGGAATGGTGAATTTAATGATCACTGTTCCGTCTTTATCGGTTTGTAATTGAGGATAGAAAAATGCGGTTTCTGCAAAATTGCTTCGTGATGCTACATTTGAAAGATCTACACTTGTTGTTGATGCGGTTGACCAGGCATAGGTTCCGGCTGTTGTGGCTCCACTTGCATTTGCAGATACAGTTGTAGCGTCTACTAAGGCAAAGCCTCCACTAGTAGGTTCGTTTGCCGCCCAACCATTTGCACTTTCTTTTTTAGCACCGGCTTTGTCTTTGTTTTTTGTTGTGGTTTCTGTTTCAGCAACTTTTTCTTCTGCTGCTACAGCTCCAGAGATAGACTGAATAGCAACAGGTGTGGACCTCGACCCTCTAACGCTTACTTCGTCAAGATCCATATCACCATCATAACGATAATTATAATAGTAATTATTATATCCAAACCAATTTAGCTTGTCATAATATTTATAGGCTCCAACAGGTGTTTTGTTCCAGTCGGTGCTATACAGATTTCCATTTATATTTCCGAACCCTTTGTTGACATCCCAGTATAAATTGGAGTAGTAATTATTATAAATATTAAAATACCAATTGTTAGGTTTAAATGCATCTAAGGATGCGTCATACAATGCGGCCATCATTTCAGCCGCTACTTTATCTCCCTTTTTATCTTTAATCTTTACTTTCCACTCTTCATTCTGACCCGGTTGTAATTTATTGCGGAAGGTCTCGAATTCAATATCTAACTCTTTGTTGGTATAAGGAACGGTTACGATGCCTTTTTGAGAATAAACCCTGTTGTTCTTTACAAAAAGTAAATGGTAGGCAAAATTGCCTCTGTGTTTTTCTTCCACAGGAATTTCGACCAGTTTTTGTTCTTTGCTAAGTGTGATGAATTCTTTCTTTACAACCTGCCCTTTGTGCTCGATCTCATACAAAACTTTTACATTCTCTAGTTTAGAGCCAATGATGAATGTCGCCTTTTCTCCGGGTTCAACAGGTCGTTCGCTCAGTTGTTTGAACCAGATGTTCTCATTTGGAACTTCGGTGCTCTTATTTGAAAAAACGGTAAAGTATTTAATGTCTTTTACTTCTTCTCCGTAGGCATCTTTACTTTTCGCCTCCATAATATATACTCCTTGTTTCCATGATGAAAGGTTGTTTATTCGTATAGAGTCGTTATTATTTACTTTGGTTGAGCCACCTGTTTTAAGAGGAACCTGACTAGATGTATTGTTAAAGTTTTTCTCAAATACTTTCTCTGCTTTTTCCCATTTATACATGTTATTTTCGTCTTTGTATTCATCTTCCGGGTAAAGCTTTTCAAACTCTTCTTTACTCATCATGTATTTATCCGGTTTAGCCCAAGAGCGTTCGCGATATGTTTTTGATGGCTCTTTTAATTTATAGATACTCACAGTTCCCGCTGCTTTTTCAAACTGCCCACTCATATTCGTTGAGTATATTGCAAATGCATCTGTGTTTTCTTTTTCGAGCAGGGAAGGAATATTTACATTTAAATTTAATGCGGTGTATGCAGCACTTACATATGTTTGTGAACTGTGTGTTTCTCCATTAATATCAGTTACATCTGCATAAATGGTGTAGTTGTATGTCGGCTGATACGATTTAGGAACACTTGGATCGGATAATGCTTTAAAGTCAACAAAAAAGGCTCCTGTATCGTTGGTAGTAGTTACACCATTGGTGATCTCCATTTCGGCAGAAGTAGGATAATATCCTCTCCACCAATACCACCAATAAGGAAAGGAGGCATTTCGAACAACTCTGTATTTTACTTCTGCTCCATCTATCAATGCTCCGGAGTAAGCTTTTGCTATTCCTGTAGCTTTGATGTTTTCATTTAATCGATAGCTTCCTTCAACAGGTTTGAAGGTCACTTCAAATTTAGGGCGTTTGTATTCTTCCACCGAGAAATAAGTTGTACCACTACCATTACTTATGCTCATCTGGCCATTAAGTAATCCAGTTGGTGTTGTGAATGTACCATTGAAGGTTCCAAACTCATTTGTTTTTAATTCAAGTTTAGATACTTCTTCATAGTTCACATCATAGAAGGTAACTGTTGTAGAAGTATTCGGCATGATCTCATTGCTCTCACCATCTGTATTGATCATGATCCCTTTAAAGTAAACGGTTTGCCCCGGGCGATAAATGCCTCTGTCTAAAAAGAAGAAGGTTCTTGGTTCTTTACGTTTGTCTTTTTCGTAGTTACGGTACTGATAAATTCCATTATCGGTTTGCAGTTTGTCGGTGATGTTTACTGCCCCTAAATCATATTTATAGGTGAAATCAATACTAAAGTTGCGATAGTCATTTGTAGGAGGAACATTGAAATAGCCGTTCTCATCACTCGTGTATTTTTCAGAACGTACATATTCATATTTACGCAGCGTGTAATTGTACTTTTCATAGTATAATTGTGCAGTAACTCCTTTTAATGGTTCACCTGTGGAGCGATTCTGAACATAAAAATCATAACTGCCATTTTCCATTCTGCGGTTCACATAACTGATATTAGAAACCCAGGTTGCGGCATAGGCCACTCCATTATTTTTAGTAGAAAAGGTTTTGTCTGAACCGATCAAAATAACATAATGACCAAAACCTAATTCAGGAATTTTGATCTCGGTGTTATGGTTCTGATGATCGCCATCATCCGGAAGTTCGAGTGTGTATTCTTTTACTGGTTTTAATTTTAAGTATTCTTGAATCAGTTTTTCTCCATATAAGCGTTCAATTGTTTTGTTGTATTTATCGATGTTCATTTCGGCAATACGGACATGGACAGTTTTAACATTTCGATAGCTTACTAATGCTTTGGAAGCTTTGAGTGGAAGGTTTACTTTTTCAGTCACAAAAGATAATCCGTGAGAAAGGATCTGTGCTTTCAGCACTTCACAATTTTTAGCTCCATCAGATTCCGGATATTTTTTGATCACATTTTCGCAAAGTTCCACTGCTTGTTTTTTCATCCATTTATTTTCATCTCCCTGAAGTGGAATATATTTATTACCTTTTTCATTGTAGAATAATGCAATTTGATAATTTACTTCAGCTGATGAAATGTGGTTACTGAATCTTTTCTCAAGGTCTTGCAAAGCATTCAGGTATAAGCTGTCTTTTATTTCTGATACCGCATTTTTTCTTACGAATGACAATCTCTTTAGGTCAACGTCCACCAATGCTTGTGGATTGTTATCTAATGAATGAAAGCGGATAAGATCCTGTAATGTTTTGATCGCATAATATTTAAGCGACATACTGTCTTTCGATTCGATATTTATTTTGGAAAAGTCGTCTATGTTCCAGAAATAGCTTTCTGATGTCAGTTCAAATTTGTATGCCGGTGCAGTGATCTCCGGTTCTTCATTCATATAAAAATCTACTGCGCGGTGCGCTATAAAATCATAAAGTGTTGGACGGAATTTTCTTGAGCCGGTATATTTTACTAAAATATCATCGTAGATATTCAGGGGGGTGCGTTTAAGGCTATCAATACTGGTAAGTGAGGCTTGATAATTTTTGATCACCTGGTCAACTATCTTTTTTACATCCCACGTGGTGATGTCTTCATTGTCAAAATTTACTGTTTCAGTGCGGTCATAAAATTCGTAGCGGTTTTGTTCGTAATAGTTCCAATAACTTTCAGCAATGATCGAATGTAAAATAGGCTTCACCGGAAATTTTGATTCTTTTGCTTCTTCGTTTAGTTTATTCAATGCTTTCACTAATGAATATTCTTCCATGTACTGTTCAAACTTCATGCGATGTATGATCGCTTTTACGAACTGAGAAGCATTGCTCTCTGTTTTTGCTTTGTCGTAAATGCCATTTACAACATCAAGAGCTGAGCGGTTCAATCCTTTCTTGGCTAATGAATCGACTTTAGCCCATTCTTTTTCATAGGTGCTTCCTTTTGGAAATATGAGCAGGGTAGGTTTGTTATTCGTTTGGTAAGCCGTTACAGTAAGTGCTCCCACAATACTGGCAATTGCCAGACTTAGAATTAAAAAACTTTTTTTGAATGTCATAGAATGAAGTATAAATAAAACGTTTTGTAAACGATCAAAATGCTCGCAAAGTATAGATGCAAGTTAGGTTATTATTCCATAAAAGAAAATGATTATTTCTGGAATCTGCTGATATTCACTTCTTTATCAAGGATATTCCCTTTTTCAAGATGCAAATAAAAATGTTCCGAAAAATAAGGAGAGAGCATTACTCCTTTGGTACCCATTCCATTAAAAACGCCTAAACTTGTATATTCGGGGTGCAGGCCGATAACCGGTCTGCGGTCGTTCACCGAAGGGCGCACACCTGCTTGCTGATCAACGATCTCAAATGGGACCTTTAGTACTTTACTCAACTTTTCAGCTATTTCATTTCTGGCTTTTTCAGTAGGGTCGTCATTCAGGTTGTTCCAGTCGTAAGTTGTTCCTACAATGAATAGGTCGTCACCAATGGGAAGCATATACACTCCTTTATTGATGATCTTATCTGTTGGCAGATCTTTGATCTTTACCGTGATCACTTCCCCTTTTGCAGGTTTGAGAGGGATCCAATTAAAGAAGGGATTATCCATGATTTTATACCCTTCACAAAAGATCAATTTTTTTGCTTGAATATTCTTATAAGTTACACCGGATGCGTTCGGAATAACATCTTGATAGTCGAATTTTTCGGCCGATAAAAGCCCATTCTCGATAAAGTAATTCCTGAAATCAGCTAAATATTTAGAAACAAACAGATTGGCTGCGCCTTTTACAAAGGTTGCTCCGAGAGGGTTGTGTATAATGTCTGGGAAAAATTCAGAGTCGATGTTTTTGTTCAAATAGTTGGATACACTCTCGTCAGAAGATTTTTTTAGCCAAAAATCCCGTTCATTTTCCTCAGCAAAGATCTTAACGATCTCCTTTTTCCAATAAAATTCCTGATTCAAAAACTGCTCACATTCTCTGTAAAAATGATCGGCAAAGGGGATCAATTCATCAGCCATCCAGCTTTTAACCAATCGTTTAAAAACAATAGGGTTAAAATTTCCGGCAGCCACTCGGGAGCAGGCAGAGATCGAGTTGTCATCAACGATATGTACCTTCTTGCCATTTTGGATGAGTGTATACGCCAGAACAGTGCCGGCTATCCCTTGTCCAAAAATGATATAATCAACTTGTTTTTCCATGAATGATATGCCTCAAAATTAGTATTAATCTTTGATTAAATTTTTTATCTTGCGTATGATTTTAAGCATGAGTATTCCAAAACAGAAATTAACGATCGGAAGACGGGAAGTAGTTGACTTCCCCGAATTAGGTTTGTATGGCATTGTAGCGAAAGTAGATACCGGAGCCTATACAACAGCCTTGCATTGTCATGATATCCGCGAAGAAAGCGGGGTGCTTTATTTTAAGCTGTTAGATCCAAGCCATCCTGAATACAATGAGCAGGAACAGCATTTTACTGAATTCACTCAAAAAGAGATCAAAAACTCCTTTGGTGAGATAGAAAAAAGATATATCATAAAAACCCTTGTAAAAATTGGACGAAAACGAATAAAATCAGTAATTTCGTTGACACACAGAGGCAATATGCGCTATCCGGTATTGATCGGTAGAAAACTGTTGAAGAACAGATTTATTGTTGATGTGAGTTTATTAAACAACATACCTCCTATTATCAAAAAGAAAAAAAAGAACTCCTAATATTTTATTGAATGAAATAGTCATGCACCTTGTTCACAAACATTAAAGAATATAGATGGTGTATTCCATATGACAATTAAAAAACAAATTATAGTATACAAATGAAAATTGCAATTTTATCGCGCGGCCCGAAATTATATTCAACCAGAAGATTGGTAGAGGCTGCGGAACAGCGTGGACACGAAGTTGTGGTGCTTGACCACTTAAAATGTGTATTGGTTATTGAAAAAGGAAATCCGCATATTTTTTATGGCGGGAAAGAGATCACTGGTATTGATGCGATCATTCCGCGTATTGGAACATCTGTTACATTTTATGGTGCAGCAGTTGTTCGTCAGTTCGAACAAATGAAAGTATTCTCTTCTGTTGAATCACAAGCATTGGTTCGTTCCCGTGATAAATTACGTAGTTTACAATTATTAGCAAAAGCAGGAATAGGAATGCCTAAAACAGCATTTGCATCGGCTCCTAAAAATATTGATAATGTATTGGAACAAGTAGGTGGAGCACCGGTTGTGATCAAGTTGTTGGAAGGAACACAAGGTATTGGAGTCATTTTGGCGGAAACACATAAGTCGGCAAAATCGGTGATTGAATCGTTCCTTGCATTAAAAGCAAATATTTTGGTGCAGGAATTTATTAAAGAAGCAGGTGGGGCAGATATCCGTGCATTCATTGTAGATGGTAAAATTGTTGGAGCCATGAAGCGCCAGGGATTACCGGGAGAATTCAGAAGTAATTTGCACAGAGGTGGAAGTGCTAATGTAATTGAGCTTACAAAAGAAGAAAGAGAAACAGCGATTAAAGCTGCCAAAAAATTAGGTTTAGCAATTGCAGGTGTGGATATGTTGCAATCATCCCGTGGTCCATTGGTGATGGAAGTGAATTCTTCTCCGGGATTAGAAGGAATTGAAGGAGCAACAGGTGTAGATATTGCAGGAAAGATCATTGAGTATGTAGAGCGTAATGAGTTTAATCACGGATACTAATCATGTCGTACACGAATAAGGTTATACATATTAATGGTACCAACATCCATCCGGGCAGTTCGGCTCAGGTGAATTTGAATTTGTATCAATTACCAACAAAAACCATTATTGAAATTCCGGTTTATGTGTATCGTTCTATAAAGCCGGGACCAACATTGTTGATCTTAGCCGGAATGCATGGCGATGAGATCAACGGGATAGAGATCGTTAGGCGATTGATCACTCGCGATGATGTGCGGAATCCACTTTGTGGAAGTATCATTGCAATCCCTGTAATCAATATTATTTCATTTTTATACGGCTCACGCGATCTTCCTGATGGGCGTGATCTGAACAGATGTTTTCCGGGAAGTAGAAATGGTTCTTTAGGAAGTCGTATTGCTTTTGACCTGATGAATGAGATCATTCCGCAAATTGATTTCGGAATTGACTTTCATACAGGCGGAGCCAAGATCAATAACTATCCGCAATTACGTTGTGTCTTTAACAGTAAAACGAATTTGGATCTTGGGAAAAAATTCTCTCCTCCATTGATCGTTAATTCACCATTCCGTGATAATACATTAAGAAAAGAAGCCTCTAAAAAAGGGAAATCTATTTTAGTATTTGAAGGAGGAGAGTCATCCCGTTTCGATTATTTGAGTATCAATGAAGGGATGAATGGATGTTTGCGTTTGATGAAACATTTGAACATGATCGATCTGGAGATACCAAACAATCCGACAGTACTTTTAAATAAAACATCTTGGATCCGTGCTAAATCATCCGGGTTATTTCATACTTCTAAAACAAATGGAGCACACATTCTAAAAGGAGAGATCATTGGTATGATCTGCGATCCATACGGTGAACATGAGGAAAAATTGGTAGCACCTTTTGATGGATATATTTTAGGGATCAATAATCAACCGGTCATTAATCAAGGTGATGCTTTAATGCATGTAGGTGTGGAAGAATAAAACTTCAATATAAAAAAAGCCTCAGCATAATTTTGCTGAGGCTTTTTTATTTTCAATAACTCGGTTCTATTTAATAACACCCAATGCTTTGCCTACTTTTTCAAAGGCTGCTAATGCTTTGTCCAGATGTTCCTTTTCGTGTGCAGCAGAAAGTTGAACACGAATACGTGCTTGTCCTTTAGGAACAACAGGGTAGAAGAATCCGGTAACGTAAATCCCTTCGTCTAATAATTTTGCTGCAAACTCTTGCGCCAATTTTGCATCATAAAGCATTACCGGAACAATAGCCGATTCCCCATCTTTAATTTCCAATCCGGCTTTTTTGATTCCTTCTTTAAAGTATTTTACGTTCCACTCTAGTTTATCACGAAGAGTAGTTGTTTCGCTCAACATATCCAATACTGCAATAGAAGCACCAACAATGTGTGGAGCTAATGAATTACTAAACAAGTATGGGCGTGAGCGTTGACGCAACATTTCAATGATCTCTTTTTTGCCTGCTGTAAATCCACCCATGGCACCACCCAAAGCTTTTCCTAATGTTCCTGTAACAATATCTACACGGTGCATCACATTTTTTAATTCGATGGTACCACGACCTGTTTTACCAATAAAACCACTAGCATGACTTTCATCCACCATTACCATCGCATTGTATTTATCGGCCAGATCACAGATCTTGTCCAAAGGAGCAACAAATCCATCCATCGAGAAAACACCATCGGTTACGATCAACCGGAAGCGTTGTTTTTGTGCTACTTTTAATTGTTCTTCCAGATCAGCCATATCACAGTTCTTATAGCGGTAACGTTGAGCTTTACATAAACGAACACCATCAATGATGGAAGCGTGGTTTAACTCATCCGAAATGATCGCATCTTCTTCTCCCAACAATGGTTCGAATACGCCACCATTAGCATCAAAGCAAGCTGCATATAGAATGGTGTCTTCCTGACCAACAAATTTGGACAGTTTTTGCTCTAATTCTTTATGAATATCTTGTGTTCCGCAAATGAAACGAACACTGCTCATTCCGTAGCCATGACGATCTAATGTTTTATGTGCTGCTTCAATCACTTTTGGATGAGATGATAATCCAAGGTAGTTATTGGCACAAAAGATCAATACATCTTTCCCGTTTACTTTTACTACTGCACCTTGCTCGCTGGTGATGATGCGCTCTTTTTTGAATAAGCCTGAATCCTCAATGTTTTTTAGTTCTGATTGAAGATGTTCTTGAAATTTTCCGTACATGTTTAATCGTTTTTAGAAGCTACAAAAATATATAAAATATCATAGAAACTGCTTCTTTTAGTATTTGGGACTTATGAGACCTGATTTTTGTAAAAATATTGAGTATGAATTTTAAACTCCATTTTGTACATTTACAGATAGAATAATATCAAAATGAAACATTTATTACTTCTACTTCAAGCATTTTTAATTTCCGATTTCGCATATACACAAACAGGCCCTGCAGGTGTTGGATCGAGCACTAATAATGTATTGTGGCTTAAAGCAGATGCAGGAGTATATAATAATGCAGGAACTACCTTAGCTGCCAACGGTGATAATGTTCAGCAGTGGAATGATAATTCAGGGAATACAGATCATGCAAGTCAAGGAACTGCTGCCAATAGGCCAAACTATGTTACCAATTCAATTAATGGGAATCCGATCATTCGATATACTGCCGCTAACAACGATCTTTTAATGGCAACAACCGTGGGAACAGGAAATGCTGCTTCCGTGTGGGCGGTAGCCTCTTATTCAAGTTTGCCTTCGCCCAATCCGGGAATTTTGGTTGCTGCTCCTGCTGGATCAGGAACCTCTGTTGCGCCCGGAAACAAATCGATAGGAATGTGGGTAAGCAATGCTGCCGGAACTAGAGTTTGGGGGCGTGGAATACAATCAGACAATACAACGAGAGATATTTCGCAGGTAACAACTTTAAATGTAAATACGAGATATATTATTAATAATATGTATAATGGTTCTTCATCCATTAATCAATATGTGAATAATGCTGCAGCAGGCAATGTTGCCTATAATGGAACCTTGAAATCTTGGGCAGAAGTAACTATTGGTAGACAAGGGACAGAGACATGGAATGGGGATATTGCGGAAGTGATCATGTACAATACTTTTTTAAATGATGCACAAAAGAATATTATTGATAATTATCTTTCTGCAAAATATAATTTAGCATTATCATCCAATGATAAATACAGTGGGGATGATCCAGCAAATGGTGATTATGATAGAGATGTGGCAGGAGTTGGTCAGGAGGCTACTGGCAGCAACACATCATTTGCTGCTTCTACAACCAAAGGGTTATCTATACTTGTTAACTCAGGTTTAGATAATGGAGATTATATATTGGCAGGACATGCTTCATTAACAAATTCACAAACATCAACAGATGTCGGTGGAATGACAGGAACAAACAATGCCCGCTGGCAGCGTGTCTGGTATTTAGACATTACGAACACTTCTACAAATATCAATACTGATATAGAATTTGATATGAGTGATGGAGGAATTGTAGGATTAACTCTAGGCGTGGCTTCTGATTATGTATTACTTTATAGAGCTGGACAAACAGGTAATTGGACAGAGCTTGCTGTCGCAAATTCAACTCCCGGGGATAGGGTAAAGTTTAATGCATTAGATCTTACAAATGATGGCTACTATACGGTTGGAACTAAAAACTGGACAGTGAGTCCTTTGCCTATAGAGCTTTTAAACTTTGCTGCAATTGCAAAAGAAAAAAAGGTAGAAGTAAATTGGACAACAGCTTCGGAGTTAAACAATGACTTTTTTACAATTGAAAAGACGAAAGATGGACTTAATTTTGAAACACTTTCAGTTGTTGATGGTGCTGGAAATAGCACAACTGTAAAGGAATATTTTGACACAGACAATGATCCATACGAAGGCATCTCTTATTATCGATTAAAACAAACCGACTTTAATGGGAATTATAGCTATTCTCAACTAGTGCCCGTTAACTATTATTTTGGTGATGATGGAATTAGTATTTTCCCCAATCCATCGAATGCGGACGAAGTAATAAATATTGATTTTGCTGGATTAAAAGATCAAAATGTTTTAGTTGTTGTTCGTGATATTCAAGGACGGGAGTTCTATTCAAAGGTAAATTTGATATCAGAAAACAATCAGTTAATTGCATTGGATATGGAAGATAGATTAGCATCCGGTGTTTATATTGTTATTGCATCTTCAAATAACAAGATCTACAGTCAGAAATTGATTGTGAAATAAAAACTCATAAAATTGTTAAGAGAAAGCGGATTCGTCCGCTTTCTCTTTTTATTTTTGCTTCTCATAAAATTAAATCATGAAAAAAGTAATGTTATTAGGCTCCGGTGAGCTGGGAAAAGAGTTTGTGATAGCGGTTAAACGCTTAGGTCAGTATGTAATTGCAGTGGACTCCTACAACGATGCTCCTGCGCAGCAGGTGGCGGATGAGCGCGAAGTGATCAATATGCTGGATGGAGCAGAGTTGGATAGAATTGTTGCGAAGCACAAGCCGGACATTATTGTTCCGGAGATAGAAGCTATCCGTACGGAGCGTTTTTATGGTTACGAAAAGCTAAATATACAAGTAGTACCAAGTGCTAAAGCTGCTAACTTCACCATGAACCGTAAAGCGATCCGTGATCTGGCGGCTAAAGAATTAGGTTTGCGAACGGCTAAATATGAATATGCGAATAGTTATGAGGAGTTAGTTGTTGCCGTTAAATCAGTAGGAATTCCATGTGTTGTAAAACCATTGATGAGTTCGTCCGGTAAAGGACAAAGTGTGATCAAATCAGAAGCGGATATTCAAAAGGCATGGGATTATGCTCAATCAGGCAAACGAGGCGATTATACAGAAGTGATCGCAGAAGCGTTTGTAAAGTTCGATTCAGAAATTACTTTACTTACGGTTACTCAAAAAAACGGGAATACTTTATTCTGTCCACCTATCGGTCACCGTCAGGAAAGAGGCGATTATCAGGAAAGCTGGCAACCGGCTCAAATAAAGCCTGAGCATCTGAAAGAAGCACAGGACATGGCAGCTAAAGTAACCAAAGCATTGAGTGGAGCAGGTTTGTGGGGAGTGGAATTTTTCTTAGCTCCTGAGGGTGTTTATTTTTCTGAACTATCCCCACGTCCGCATGATACAGGAATGGTAACATTGGCAGGCACACAAAATTTTTCTGAATTTGAATTACATGCCCGTGCTGTATTAGGCTTTCCTATTCCTGAAATAACATTGGAAAGAGTAGGAGCGAGTGCTGTAATATTAGCCGATAAAGAAGGTGTCAATCCAACGTATTCAGGAGTAGAGAATGCAATGAACAACAAGCAAAGTGATCTTAGAATTTTTGGTAAACCAACAACACGTCCTTATCGAAGAATGGCAGTTGCTCTAACGTATGACAAACCGGGAGCCGATGTAGATGCAGTAAAACAACGTGCTATTGAAATTGCAAAAAAGGTGAGTGTACATTCAAAATAATTTAATCCAATAGAGAGGTGCCAACACCAATCGACATAAACGAATTCATAAGATTATCGGAAGAACACCCGGTAGTTGATGTTCGTACACCTGCTGAATTTGCACAAGGGCATATTCCATTTGCTATTAATTTACCAATATTTAGCAATGAAGAAAGAGCCATTGTTGGAACTATCTATAAAAAGGAAGGTCGTGAGCCCGCCATTTTAAAAGGACTGGAGATCGTTGGTCCTAAGCTTCATGAATATGTTAAAGAAGGAATAAAGATCTATAGGACCGGAATTTTTTTAGTTCATTGCTGGAGAGGAGGAATGCGTAGTTCCAGTATGGCTTGGTTTCTTGAAACCTATGGATTTAAATGTTATACGCTCAAAGGTGGATACAAACAATACCGTAATCTTGTTCTCGAAAGTTTTGATAAACCAAAAGAGGTAGTGGTGCTTGGAGGAAAAACAGGAACAGGAAAAACATTGATCTTGCATGAGTTGAAAAAACAAGGTGAGCAGATCATCGATCTGGAAGGATTAGCACATCACAAAGGTTCTTCTTTTGGATCATTGGGTGAAGCGCCTCAACCCACACAAGAACAATTTGAAAATGACTTGTATTCACAATTGAGTAAGGTCGATTCCTTAAAAAGATGCTGGATAGAGAATGAGAGCAGAAAGATCGGAAAAGTGGTTTTACCTTTAGGATTGTGGGAACAAATGGCCGCGGCAACGGTTGCAAGTATTGGGCTGCCGGATGAGTTACGCTTAGAATATTTATTAAAAGAATATGGAAGCTTCTCCAAAGAAGAATTAATAGATGCTGTACTTCGTATTGAAAAAAGATTGGGTGGTCAACATGTAAAAAGAGCAATTGAAGCATTAGAACAAGGAGATATAAAAACAGCCTTTGAAGTATGTTTGGTGTATTATGATAAAACGTACCGTTTTGGCGAAGAGAATAGACCGAAAGAAAAAATGATCCATTTCCCTTTTGAAAAGATGGACATCACTCATATAGCTACAACGCTTAGGAATTGGAAAAAATAATATGGAAGAGATTAGATTAACACAATATAGTCATGGAGCCGGCTGCGGATGTAAAATAACACCTGCCACATTGGAACAGATATTAAAGTCGAACATTGCAGTTCCCACTGATAAAAAATTACTGGTGGGCAACAGCACCAATGATGATGCGGCTGTTTATTTGATCAGCGATGATCAGGCAGTGATCAGTACTACTGATTTCTTTATGCCTATTGTGGATGATGCACATGATTTTGGTATGATCGCTTCTGCCAATGCGATCAGCGATGTATATGCCATGGGAGGTAAACCATTATTAGCCGTTGCTATTTTGGGTTGGCCTATAAACAAATTGTCTCCTGAACTTGCACAAAAAGTGATTGAAGGTGCCCGCGAGGTTTGTGCTCAGGCAGGAATTCCATTGGCAGGTGGACATAGTATTGATAGTCCGGAGCCAATATTTGGTTTAGCTGTAACAGGCTTGATCCACCCTAAAAATTTGAAACAAAATAATACTGCAAAAGAGGGCGACTATCTTTACCTCACCAAAAAACTGGGTGTCGGGATATTGACCACAGCAGAAAAAAAAGCACAATTAAAAACAGAGCATATAGGTATAGCAGCTACTCAAATGAAACAGTTGAACAAATTAGGAGAGAAAGTAGGCGCATTGGATTATGTAAGTGCGATGACCGATGTAACCGGTTTTGGATTATTAGGGCATGTGATCGAAATGGCAGAAGGAGCAAAGTTGACAGCTGAAATAGAGTACAGTCATGTTCCATTGATTGAAGGTTTGGATACCTATATTGCAATGATGTGTGTGCCTGATAATAGTTTTAGAAACTGGAAAAGCTATGATCAAAAAGTATCAGGAATAAGCGGAAATTCATTGTTGACGCTTTGTGATCCACAAACCAATGGTGGATTATTGATCGCTGTCAATGAAAACCATAAAAACGATTTTGAGAATTTCTTACGTTCAGAAGGCCTGAGTGAATTTGCCCAGCCAATTGGCAGGATGAAAGCGAAGCAAGAAAAGACAGTAGAGTTGAAATAGATTATCCGAATAACAAACTGAATACTTCTTCTATTTTTCCAACCATGGTGATCTTGATCTTATAACTGTTCAGATCTAATCCCTTCTTATTGTACTTTGAAATAAAGATATGTTCGAAGCCTAATTTTTCGGCTTCTGATATACGTTGATCAACCCTGTTAACAGGACGAATCTCACCACTTAAACCAACTTCTCCGGCAAAACATGTTTTTGGAGAAATAGGCATGTCTTCATTGCTAGAAAGCACAGCACATACAAGCGCTAAGTCAATTCCGGGGTCTTCTACTTTGATACCGCCTGCAATATTTAAAAACACATCTTTTACTCCTAAACGGAAACCACAACGTTTTTCCAAAACAGCAAGTAACATGGACAATCTTCGAAGATCGAATCCTGTTGATGAACGTTGTGGCGTTCCATAAGCAGCACTACTTACTAATGCTTGTGTTTCGATCAGCATCGGACGCATTCCTTCCATCGTTGCAGCGATACAAACGCCACTCACTAATTCTTCGCGGTTGGTGATCAATATTTCAGAAGGATTACTTACTTCCCGCAAACCACTTCCCTGCATTTCATAAATTCCTAATTCATTAGTAGAGCCAAATCGGTTTTTGGTAGTGCGCAATAAACGGTACACATGATTTCGATCACCTTCAAATTGTAAAACAGTATCTACCATGTGCTCCAATACTTTTGGACCGGCAAGACTTCCATCTTTAGTAATGTGTCCGATCAAAAATACAGGAGTGCCACTTTCTTTAGCATAGCGTAATAGTTCGGCTGTGCATTCGCGTATTTGCGATACACTACCCGGTGATGATTCAATATGAGCAGAGTGTAATGTTTGGATAGAATCTACAATCAGTAAATTCGGCTCCAGCATTTCAATTTGTTTAAAGATATTTTGTGTAGAGGTCTCCGTAAGTATATAGCAGGATGTTGTATTCATTCCAATACGCTCTGCACGCATACGGATCTGTTGTTCACTTTCCTCGCCCGATACATAAAGCACTTTCAGGTTCTTCATGTTCACGGCTATCTGCAACATCAGGGTCGATTTGCCGATGCCCGGTTCACCGCCAAATAGAATGAGAGAACCCGGAACAATGCCACCACCCAATACACGTGATAATTCCTTGTCATAAACAGGGATGCGGTGTTGTTCAGAGAGGTTGATCTCTGATACGAGTTGTGGTTTAGCAGCACGTTGTGTACTCGTACTCACGATACCCGGTGTTTTTGAATCATTTCCTTTTTCAACTACTTCTTCTACATAGGTATTCCATTCATTACAGGATGGACATTTCCCGATCCATTTAGCAGATTGAGCACCACAATTCTGACAGAAATAAGTTGTTTTTAGTTTGGCCATAATTCAATAGCGAAAATAGAAAAACTTATGCTTTCTTTTTGAGATGTTGATAAACAAAAAACCTCGAATATTCTTCGAGGTTTTTTGTTATTCATTTATCTTCAATTTATTGATGGCTTTGAGTGGGCCCGGACAATGTTCAGAATGGCAATTGACACAAGCAGTGATCATGGCATTGTAATTTTTGGTCAATTCTTCTTTGGGAGAACTTACAAATGTTTTGACATTACTGATATAGCTGCTTGCAAATCCATCGAAAGAAGCTTTTTTTGTTTCGGAATCGGTGGGTTGGGCTGTATGAATGCTCATGAACTCTTCCGGAAATTCTTTAGGCACGTTCCCTTGCAACACCATTTCTTTCATGCTTTCCGAAGCATGCATCATTTTGCGCATAAGTAAAGCCAACTCGCTATCACCGTTCGGATTCAATGGCTTTGGTTTTTCGCAGTTGGCAGAATCAGCAATAGCTGCTTCCTGTTTGTTGCTATTATTGGAGCAGTTCGCTAAAAAAACGAATAGGAACAATGCGCCTAAAACAAGAAATTTATTTTTTAATGATGACACCATTTGCTTCGAATGAGATACTAATTTCAGGTTCTGTGATCTTTTCAATTTCTTCTTTTGTTTGACCCGCATCTTCCGCATAATGTTTTAACTCATTTACGGGAATGGTATCATTGTAAGCCCATCCTTCAATGAAAACTGTTTTTCCTGCTGCATCTTTTGGCATAAAGAACGCATAGTCTTTAAAACGAACTTTCATAGATTTGTCATTCCCGATGTTCATATTCATCCAGCATCCTTTTTTCTGACAGACCTCAGCAATGGTGCCTGTTAATTTCACTTGAATAGAATCTTTTCCTGTAAGTTGAGTCATTAATTGATCGGCAGCAACAGCACCATCCATGGTTATGCTATCTCCAAAATACATTAAGCTAGTATCTACTGATGATACTTCTGTCTTAGTTTCTTCCTGATGATTGCCGCATGCTGATAAGAAGAAAGTTGCAATGCTTGCTGCGAAAAGTAGTTTTTTCATTTTTTTATTTTGAGGTTTTAGTTTAATAATGCAAAGTAATGCTTTTTAGAGATGTTTTTTTATGATAATGAGCAGTTTTAAATCATTCACTCAATAATTTATCAATGAACAAGCCTGTTTGTTCCACAAATTTATTGTATTCTTCACCGGTAGCCGGACCGCTGAATCCGGTATGGATCTTTCTGACAACACCCTTTTTATCTACATAAATAGTAGTAGGGAACGCCATAACCTTGTTTAACATAGGAAGCGCTTCCGATGCTTGCTGTGCTCCTGTTTTTCCGGTAATTAGAAAATCGTATTTAGCATCGAATCTGTTTTTAAGACGATTAACATTTTGAACCGCTTTATTAAAATCATCGGTACGTTCAAAAGCCAAGCCGATCACTTCTACTCCTTTTTTATTGTATTTTTTATGAAAGCCGGCAAGATATTTAGTTTCATCAACACAATTCGGACACCAGGTACCCATTAGCTGAATGATGACAACCTTGTTTTTGTATTTAGCATTGGATAATGAAACCGTTTTCCCTTCCAAGTCCTTAAATGAAAATTCGATCTTTTCAGAACCGGGTTTCATAAAGGTGAGTGAATTTGGATCGGCTAATTTCGCGGAATCATTTTTTAGCATGTAAAAAGGCTCAGAAAAATGAGAGCCGGAATAAAATACGCCATTGATCGTGTCTTTATATCCTTTGAATTTAAATAGAAAGGCGTGAGATCCATCAAAGCAGGTAAGAATAGTTGTGTACCCATTAGCCGCACCTTCCAAATAACGGTAATCACCGGTCTCCGTTAAAAATGTTCCTGTCACCTTTTGCATTCCTTTTTGATTTTCACTTTTAAAAATTCCAACTGCAGGATATTCATCCTTGGTGAACGGACTAAAATAAGTCTCATATCTTCCATTTAAACCCCAAGCCTTGGCTGCATTTTTCCAGATGCGGTGTGTCTTACCGGATTCTGCTTTAAAAGGAATACTATTATTTGTTTTACGTGCATAGTTGATCCAATTTCCGGTCATGACAGAATCGCTTATGAGTTTGCATTTAAATTCAGAATCAAAGAATGGCATCCGGATAAATACGGAATCATTGCTGAATGTAATTTCATCCGCAATAATGTGTTCATCCGCATTGATTATTTGCATGGTCTTTCCTTTTATTTCAAAGTTAAAGGGAAGATCAGTTGAGTCGTTGAGTTTGAGAACTCCTCTCCACATCCCTTCTTTTAGGTCGTTTTTTGCAACAGTGCTTTGTAAAAACAAAAGCGAAATAATCAATGTTATTCCGCTTTTGAAAAATGATTTTTGAAAATTCATGTTTTTGAAATTGCTTCTTTTTATTCGCTCAACATTTTAATCTGAATGCCGTAGCGGGAAAATTAAATATTAAAATTAATTCCCTGCGCTAAAGGCAAACTAGTTCCATAGTTGATGGTATTTGTTTGTCTGCGCATATAGGCTTTCCAAGCATCCGATCCAGATTCACGTCCACCACCTGTTTCTTTTTCACCACCGAATGCACCACCGATCTCCGCTCCGGATGTTCCGATGTTTACGTTTGCAATTCCGCAATCTGAACCTGCATGTGAAAGGAATAATTCCATTTCTCGCATATTGTTTGTGAAGATAGAAGAGGATAAACCTTGAGGAACATTATTTTGCATTGCAATCGCTTCTTCAATGGTTTTATATTTCATTACATACAAAATTGGAGCAAATGTTTCTTCCTGAACAATATGAAATTCATTCTTTGCCTCAATAACACATGGTTTCACATAGCAT
>JAEUTU010000042.1 GCA_016786925.1 Bacteroidia bacterium | reverse complement strand
ATCCCGGAACAAAAACAGATCTCCTACTTTTTTGTTATACGTGGTGAGATGGATGATGACGAAGTAGAAGATGTTATCCAAAAGGTAAAAAGCATTGAAGGAGTACAAACGGCTGTCAGAATAGACGTAAAGAGTTTGCGCTCTAAACAGAATTTAATATTTTAAAAAACAGAATCAATTATAAAACATGAAAAGAACAAAAATTGTAGCAACATTAGGACCGGCATCATCATCGGCCGAAGTTATTGAAGGAATGATCAAAGCAGGAGCTGATGTTTGCCGTATTAATTTTTCACATGGCTCATACGACAATGTATTACAACAGATCAATATCATCCGTGAGATCAATAAAAAACTAGGCACACATACCGCCATTCTTGCCGATCTGCAAGGACCTAAATTGCGAATTGGTGTAGTTGAAAACAATGGTGTGGAATTAGTTGCCGGCAAAGAGATCATTATCACTACACAAGAATGTGTAGGTACTGCTGAACGTGTGTATATCACTTACCCACAATTTCCAAAAGATGTGAAAGTAGGGGAAAATATTTTGATAGATGATGGAAAGCTGTTGTTAGAAACAGTTTCTACCAATGGTGTTGACGAAGTAAAAGCTGTTATAAAACATGGCGGGATCCTTTCTTCCAAAAAAGGAGTGAACTTGCCCAATACCAAAGTATCATTGCCTTGTTTAACCGAAAAAGACTTGAAAGATCTTGATTTCGCATTGACCAATCATGTGGATTGGGTAGGACTTTCATTTGTCCGCTCAGCTTCCGATATCATTGAATTAAAACATTTGATCGCTAATTTCAATCAAAAGATCCGCACACGTGTGGTTGCTAAAATTGAAAAACCTGAAGCGATCTTTGAGATCGATGCGATCATCAAAGAAACAGATGCATTGATGGTTGCCCGTGGCGACTTAGGGGTGGAAGTTCCAATGCAACAAGTTCCTGTTATCCAAAAAATGCTGGTGCGTAAATGCCTGGAACAGTCTAAACCGGTTATCATTGCCACCCAAATGATGGAAAGCATGATCACCAATATCAGTCCATCACGTGCCGAAGTGAATGACGTTGCCAACAGTGTAATGGATGGCGCAGATGCAGTGATGTTGAGTGGGGAAACTTCTGTAGGAAATCATCCTGCAAAAGTGGTAGAAGCAATGACCAAAATTATTCAGCATGTTGAACAGGAAGCAGATATTTACAACCGCGAAAATGCAGCACCTGAAGTAGATATCCGTAACGAACGTTTCTTATCCGACTCTATTTGCTACACAGCCGCTAAAATGGCTCAACGTACAAGTGCTGCTGCGATTGTTACCATGACACATTCCGGATACACCGCTTTCAAATTAGCGAGTCACCGTCCGAAAGCAAACATCTTTGTGTTTACCGACAATTACGACATCCTTACTACACTCAACTTGGTGTGGGGTGTAAAAGGATTCTATTACGATAAAAACATCAGTACCGATCATACGATTGCTGATATCAAATTTATCCTGAAGAAAAATGGAATGGTTAAAACCAACGACCTTGTGATCAATATTGCAAGTATTCCATTGAGTGAAAAAGGTAAATCAAACATGATCAAATTATCAGCAGTTGAATAAAAAGAAACACATGAGCATCAATATTAAACTATTAAAAGAGATCTGTGAAGTAGCCGGTGCACCGGGTCATGAACAGCGCATAAGAGAAGTAGTATTACGCGAAGTAAAAAAATTAGCAGACTCCGTTTCTGTTGATAATATGGGCAATGTTACTGCTTTCAAAAAAGGAAAGAAAGACAAAAAAGTAATGATCGCTGCTCACATGGATGAGATCGGTTTTATTGTGACTCATATTGATGAGAATGGATTTTTAAGATTCATTCCCCTTGGTGGTTTTGACCCGAAAACATTGACTGCACAACGTGTGATCGTACATGGGAAAAAAGACATTATCGGTGTGATGGGATCCAAACCTATTCACATGATGAGTCCTGCTGAACGTGAAAAAGTGGTTCCGATCTCCGATTATTTTATTGATCTTGGATTAAGTAAAAAAGAAGTAGAAAAGATCGTAAGCGTTGGTGATACTGTTACCCGTCAGCGCGAACTGATCGAAATGGGCAATTGTGTAAATTGTAAATCGATCGACAACCGTGTTTCGGTTTTTATTTTAATTGAAACATTACGTGAATTAAAAACATCTCCTTATGATGTGTATGCTGTATTTACTGTTCAAGAAGAAGTAGGTATTCGTGGAGCAAACGCATCTGCATTGCAGATCTCTCCCGACTTTGGATTCGGATTGGATACAACCATCGCATTTGATGTGCCCGGTGCAAAAGCATACGAAATGGTCACCAAATTAGGTGATGGTGTAGCTGTAAAGATCATGGATGCTTCTACCATTTGCGATTACCGCATGGTGAAATTCATGAAACAAACAGCCGAAAAACACAAGATCAAATACCAGACAGAAATTCTTCCTGCAGGAGGAACAGATACGGCCGCTGTACAACGAATGAATCCGGGAGGAGCCATTTCGGGTGCTATCTCAATTCCTACGCGCCACATCCATCAGGTTATTGAAATGGCTGACAAATCAGATATCAGAGCAAGTATTGATCTGTTAAAACATTGTATTCAGGATCTGGATAAATACGACTGGAGTTTTAAATAATGAAGTCACTTTTTTTCGCATGCTTCTTAATACTTGGTTCAGCTTCGTATGCGCAGAGCTTTGATAACTATTTGTTTTTAGAGAAAAAAGATATCATTGAGCAATTCAATGATCTGTCTAAGAAAAATACAAAGTACAGTGTTTCCATCAAGGATTCTTCCGGAGTTCTAACGGTCATGATCACAGGATTTGAAACGATCAGCTGTTCATTTAAATTCAATGAGGATAGCATTTGTGAGGAATCTCAATTCAAATACTCTTGTGGCGATTGCTCACAAAAGCATTTCAATGAATTTTTAAACGATAAATATTACAAATGGAAACGATCGAAAAATGGTGAATACTTTTCAAAATATAATCGATTTCAAGTGATGCGGCTGGAGAATACAAAGAAAGAGAATTGCACAACCATCGTTTTTTATACTACTAATTGGACAAAAGAATATTATAAAAGTCAAATAGAACAATGAAAAAAATATACCACTTAAGCTCCTGCTCTACTTGCGTTCGTATCATCAACGAGTTAGGACTAAAAGAAAAGAAGTTTGAATTTCAAGATATCAAAACCGAAAAGATCACCGCTGCACAACTTGCTGAAATGAAAAAAATGGCCGGAAGCTATGAGGCTCTATTCAGTCGTGTTGCCATGAAATACAGAGCTTTAGGCTTAGACAAAATGACTTTAACAGAAGATGATTACAAAAAATACATTCTGGAAGAATATACTTTTCTGAAAAGACCGGTCATTATTGTGAACAACAAAATATTTGTTGGTAACTCCAAAAACACTATTGCTGCAGTTAAATCCGAACTATAGTGAAAAACAAAACACTGCAAGCACACTTGGCATTGATAATCGTTAACATTATCTATGCTGCCAACTTCTCCATTGCGAAAGAGGTGATGCCTACATTTGTTCAGCCTTTTGCTTTTGTGCTCATGCGTGTGGGTGGCGCTCTTGCGCTGTTTTGGATCGTTGGAACATTTTTCATCAAAGAGAAAGTAGATAAAAAAGATCTTCCTAGAATGGCACTTTTAGCTGTTTTTGGAGTGGCGTTAAATCAGCTTCTTTTTTTGAAAGGGCTCAGTTTAACTAAACCCATCAATGGGGCCATCATCATGACCTCTAATCCTATCATTGTGATGATCATAGCAGCTGTGTTTTTAAAAGAAAAAATTTCCTTTCAAAAAATATCAGGTATTCTTATAGGGATTGTTGGCGCCTTGATAATGCTCTTGTATGGAAAAGATTTTGCACTCGGCTCCGATACTTTATTTGGCGATATGCTTATCCTGATCAATTCCGTTTCCTGGGCAATGTATGTTGTTTTGGTAAAACCCTTGATGCAGAAGTACAACACCTTTACTGTAGTAAAATGGGTGTTTTTGTTTGGCTTCTTGTATGTTCTTCCCTTTGGATTCAATGAGTTTAATTCTATCCAATGGGAAACCTTCACTCCACACATCTGGAAAGATGTATTATTTGTAGTGCTTGCTACCACCTTCTTTGCCTACATTTTAAATACCTATGCGCTAAGAGCATTAAGTCCATCGGTGGTAAGTATTTACATTTATTTGCAACCCTTTTTAGCTTCGCTTATCGCCATTCTTTATTACAAAAATGATGAACTTGACCTGCGTAAACTAACTGCCGGAGTACTCATTATTTTTGGTGTGTACCTCGTAAGTATGCCTTTCAAAAAAAGCCTGCCGAAAAGTAAGGAACAGCCTGAATAGCTTGCACAAAAAATAGTACATTTGTTATCTAATCATTTATGCAATGAGTTTTAAGTCGATGACAGGCTTCGGGAAAGCTGTAAATGAAATTCCCGGCAAAAAGATCACCGTTGAAATACGCTCACTCAACAGTAAACAACTTGATCTTAATCTTCGTATTCCCTATTTATACAAAGAAAAAGAATTGGAATTAAGAACCGAACTTTCCAAACAATTGGAAAGAGGAAAAGTGGATGTGAGTGTTTACACCGAAAGCACACAGGAAACAGTTCCAACAACACTCAATAAAAATTTAGCAAAAGCGTATTACAACGAACTACGGTCATTGTCGCAAGAGCTCAATGAGAAAGAAGAAAACTTGCTTTCCTTAGTCGTAAAAATGCCTGATGTATTAAAAGCTGAAAAAGAAACTGTAGAATTGGATGAAACTGAATGGAATCAAGTGAAAGAGGCTGTTAACAAAGCCATAGAAGCATTTCAAAAGTTCAGAGACGATGAAGGAAAAACATTAGAAAAAGAATTTCAGAATAGAATCGGGATCATCGGAAAATTATTGAACGAAGTATTAAGCCTTGATAATACCCGCGTTGACAACATCAAAAAAAGAATTAAAAATAATTTAGAAGAAGTGATCGACCTCAACAAGATCGATCAAAACAGATTTGAACAGGAATTGATCTATTACATCGAGAAATTGGATATTACTGAAGAGAAATTACGATTAAAAACGCATTTA
Organism: Bacteroidia bacterium; assembly: GCA_016786925.1. Classification (GTDB taxonomy): domain Bacteria; phylum Bacteroidota; class Bacteroidia; order 2-12-FULL-35-15; family 2-12-FULL-35-15; genus 2-12-FULL-35-15. The sequence continues at coordinate 36,852 of JAEUTU010000042.1, read as the reverse complement.
GATTATTTCAACGAAACGATGAAAGAGCCTGCCAGCGGCAGAAAGCTTGGGTTTATTTCCCAAGAGATCGGTCGTGAGATCAACACCATTGGATCAAAAGCAAATGATGCCGGTATTCAAAAATTGGTAGTTCAAATGAAAGATGAATTAGAAAAAGTAAAAGAACAACTTTTGAACGTATTGTAATATGGAAGGGAAATTGGTCATATTTTCAGCCCCATCCGGAGCAGGCAAAACAACCATTGTACATCACTTATTGAAAGTGTTTCCTGATCTGGAATTCTCTGTGTCCGCTTGTAGCAGAGAGATGCGTAAAGGAGAAGAGTACGGAAAAGATTATTATTTTTTATCCGTAGATGAATTCAAAGAAAAGATCGAAAAGGGAGAATTTGTGGAGTGGGAAGAAGTATATACCAATAATTTTTATGGCACATTGCGCGCTGAGATCGAGCGCATCTGGAAAAAAGGCAAGCATGTTATTTTTGATGTAGATGTGATCGGAGGATTGAATTTAAAGAAACAATTCGGAGAAAAAGCATTGGCCATTTTTGTAATGCCTCCTAGTATTGAACACTTGGAAAAGCGTTTAAGATCAAGAGAAACAGAAAATGCCGAAAGCATTGCCAGACGTATCGGAAAAGCGGAGCAGGAATTAAAAACAGCGAATCAATTTGATAAGATCATTCTGAATGATAAGTTGGAGAATGCATTTGAAGAAGCAGAAAAAACGGTTGAAGAATTTTTAAAATAACATTATGGGCAAGATACTTACCATCGATATACACACGCATATTCTTCCGGAGAACATTCCAAACTGGAAAGAAAAATTTGGTTATGGTGGATTCATTCAACTGGATCATCACAAACCTTGTTGTGCTAAAATGATCCGCGATGATGGAAAGTTTTTCAGAGAGATCGAAGACAATTGCTGGAGCGCTGAAAAGCGCATGCATGAATGTGATCATCACCATGTGGATGTACAAGTATTGTCCACTGTTCCCGTTATGTTCAGCTATTGGGCAAAGCCGGAAGACTGTTTGAACTTATCCATGTTCCTGAATGATCATATTGCAGATATTGTTCAGCGTTATCCAAAACGTTTTATCGGCTTAGGAACCATTCCTATGCAAGCACCTCAACTGGCAATAAAAGAGTTGGAGCGTTGCAAAAAGATCGGCTTGGTAGGGGTACAAATTGGAACGAATATCAATCAGGAAAACCTGAACGAAGAAAAATACTTTGAGGTCTTCAAAGCCTGTGAAGAATTAGGAATGGCTGTTTTCATTCATCCATGGGAAATGATGGGCGAACAAAACATGCAAAAATACTGGTTACCATGGCTGGTGGGGATGCCTGCGGAAACATCGCGCGCTGCCTGCTCCTTGATCTTTGGAGGTGTAATGGAACGATTACCTAACCTGCGCATTGCTTTTGCACATGGTGGTGGCTCCTTCCCTGCTACTATTGGTCGTATCGAACATGGTTTTAATTGCCGTCCCGACCTGGTAGCGATCGACAATCCAATTAATCCGAAAGAATACTTAGGTAAATTCTGGATCGATAGCTTGGTACACGATGACCAAATGCTGGATTATGTGGTGGGTATGTTTGGTGCTAATCGTGTTGCTTTAGGAACCGATTATCCTTTCCCATTAGGAGAATTAGAACCCGGTAAATTGATCCGTGAAATGCCTTATGAAAAGGATGTAAAAGAATTATTGCTTCATGGCTCCGCGCTGGAGTGGTTGAATCTGAAAAAAGATATGTTCTTATAAAAATAAAAAGGCTCGAATTGATCGAGCCTTTTTTGTTAATGAATTTGAGTTCTTATTAAGGACATTTCTTAGCTTCAGCACTGTCTAAAAACGTTTTTGCATTTTTATTTGCCGGATCAAACTCCGCTACTTTTTTGAAGTTTGTTTTCGCAGTACAGAAATCCTTTGTATTCATGTAGTAAACACCCATATAGGTATATGCTTCGATCAGATCTTTTTTGTTTTTCTCTACATCCTCAAGCTTTACTTTACTGATATACATTTCGTAATATGGTTTTGCTAACCATTTTTCGTTTTTAAGATCTTGCTGCACATTTGCTTTTGCTCTCCAGAAATAACCCAAAGGCAATTCTGGTTGAGCTTTCACGATCTGTGCAAAAGAGGAATCAGCATTCACGAAATCTTTATTGTAATAATAAGCACGGCCAATTCCAAAGTAATCGTTCGAGTTTGCTTTTGTTTTAGCGATCTTCGTTTTGTAGGCTTCAATTGCTTCAGCATATTTCTTTAATTTGATATACGCATTTGCAAGATCAGCGTTCAACTCCACTTTATCAGGTTGCAATTCCATTGCTTTTTTGTACTCAATTACAGCTAATGAATCTTTTCCGTTCTTAGATAACAACTTTGCACGGTATTCATAATCCTTAGGCACTATCTTCGTTTCAGGTGTTGCTTTCGCAAAGAAAGCATCGCTGTTTACTAAACCGTTCGTATAATCAGCTGCTTCACATTGAGAAAATGCTAAATAACGATATAAGTAAACATTCTCTGGAGCACATTTTTGAGCTTCCTGTGCTGCAACGATAGATTCTTTAAAGTTCTTTGCTTCGAACAAGATTCCGGCATAACGTCCGCGAGCATCGCAATCATTATTGATATCTAAATAACGTTTAGCGTTGTAAGCAGCATTTCCATACTGACCTGCACGTAAATAGATCTCCGCCATTTCACGATAAGCAGGAGCAAAAGATGAATCGATATTCTTTGCTTTTTTGTACGTATCGATCGCTAATGTATAGTTCTTTGCGCGGTTCCAAACCTGACCTTGGCGTAAGATCGCTCTTACTGATTTTGGATCTAAGGCACCAGCTTTTTCGTAATTATTTACAGCATTGGTTCCATCATTTTGCTCCAAGAATACGTCACCTGTTAAAATGAACACTTCCGGATTTTTAGGCTCCAACTTAGCAGCTTGAGTCAACAATGTAGTAGCATCCGCTAAATTTTTTGTTTCAGCTTGTGTGTACACCTCAGCTATTTTCATCAGAACAGTTGCATTTTTGCCACCCGCTAATGTTTGTGCTTTAAAGAAATTCGCTTTCGCTTCTGCTTGTTTTCCGCTGTACCATTCGATCTTTCCTAAACCAATATACCCAAAAGGGCTAGTAGCGTTTACTTCAACAGCCTTTTTATATTGTTCCAAGGCCTTTTCAGGACGCTCATTCTTAAAGAAATTTTCTCCGTAATAAAACAGATATTCTCCGTTATTTGCCTGATTAGCGATCAATGCTTTAAAAGCTGCATCAGCCTTATCAAACTGTTCGTTGTTGGTTAATTTGATAGCATCTTGTAAAGTTTGAGCCATCATTGAAGATGAAGCCAAAACAAATGCTACAATTGATAATTTAATTCTGTTCATAATTGTGTTTTTTACTTTACTATTCAAATACTATTCCATATTTACCTGCACCATTCTCACAGGAGCGATCGCAGGGATCAATCCGGCTTTTAGGATCATGAGCTGACCTTTGTCGCCTGCCACAAATGAAACAAAGCCCATGCCAAGTCCGGCACGTGTTTGACGGTTGATCATATATACATCCCTTGTAAAAGGGTAATCTTTCGTTTTAATATAGGCCTGATAAGGTTTATAGCCTGCAGCGCCTTCTGTTTTAGCAATTCTTAAAACCTTTACTGTTTTTAAAAATTCCTGAACGCGTGGATCATCCAGATCACTGATCCAATTTACGCTTAAAAATCCAATAGCGCTCTTATTTTTACTCACATAATCAATCACTTCCGGATTAGAATTTACAGCAAAAACGTTCTTTCCAAATGCTTTTCCGCCCAATAGTGTGTCTTGCATGTATCTGGCGTTTGCAGATCCGCTATTGTCAAATACTGCATTGATCTTACCGTATGTCGATGCAGGATTCAACTGGTTCCAAAGTGAATCGGTTCCCAACAAAACCGACTTGATACGATCCGCTGTCAATAATGAATCAGGATTTTCCGGATTTACAATGATTGCAATAGCATCTTCTGCGATCTTGGTTGATTTCGGGAAGATGTTCTTTACTTCAAACTGTTTGCGTTCGCTATCCGTCAGATCACGGCACATCACCACTACTTTGCATGAATCGTTGATCATCAGATCAAGTGCTTCTTTTTCAGCAGCAAATTTCGTATGTATTTTTGCATTCGGATAGATCGACTGAAAAGTATATACCTGTGTGTCGAACAAACGGGTAAATGATTCGTCCACTACCACATTTACCTCTCCGGAGGTAGGTGTATCGGTAGGTTGAGGCTTTCCGCCCGGACCGCCACACGCATAGATCACCAAAATAGCGATGATCGCAATGATCGAATATTTATTGAGCTGTTTTTGCATCGTCCATTTTTTGTTTCAGAAGTTGGATCTTATTCTTTTTACCTGAAAATCTGCGATAAGAAACATAAAAGCGTAACACTCCGAATAAGACTAAAATGATCCCGATCGTGAATCGTGCTTGGGGCAGTAGATCGGACCAAACTTCTGTAAATAAAAAAAGAAAACCAACAACGAGGTAAAATGCTAATAGCAGAAAACTAAAATAAAAGCGTGCTCTGTTCAAGAAAGCTCTTATTTTGATCATTCTACTCATTTTTCGTTTCTTAATTTTCTAATTGTAATAATTGTTCTGAATACTGCATAGATCAAAAATACGATCCCTACTTCTGTTCGATAGGTGGGAAAGGTATCGATGGCAGTATCAGTAAATAAAAACAGTAACCCGAGGGCTATATAGACCGCCACCATAACGAAATTGATATAATGGCGTATTCTACCTACCGATGGGTTACTGTCGAATATCACGTAATTATCGTAATGTAAACTTGATCGGTAAGTTGAATTGTACACGAACCTCGCGACCATTTTGCTTACCAGGTTTCCAGTTTGGCATTGATTTAACAACGCGCATTGCTTCTTTATCGCAACCAGGTCCACCGGAAACACCTCTTAATACTTTTACATCCGTAATGTTTCCATCTTTCTCAACAACGAAAGTAACGTAGCATGTACCACTGATACCTGCTTCTTTTTCTACTTGTGGATACTGAATGTTCTTTTGAATGTATTTCATCATTTCCACATCTCCACCAGGGAAAGTAGGCATTTGCTCAACGATGGTCAATGGAGCTTCCACAACCGGTTCAACAACACCTGTACCTGTTCCTTCATCAGGAATAACGATCTCATCACCGCCTGTACCTTCTTGAGTTACAGTACTGATCTGAGGAGTTTCTTCTGTTTGAACAGGAGGTGGATCATCCACTACTTCTTCATCCGTTACCACAGGAGGTGTAAACTTTACGGTTTCCATTACCGGTGGTGGCGGTGGTGGTGGTGGTGGTGGTTCTGTTTCATCAACAGGAGGTGGAGCACTAAGATCCACCGGAGTGATGTCAACAGGAACTTCCACTTCATCAACTTTGTTATTGATCCAGTCGATGATCGCGGGCATACTTACCATCAGCACAAAGAATGCTCCGGTAATTGCCAAGGCGATCGTTACACTTTTGTTATGGCCTTTTCTTAGATCGTAAGCACCATAGGACTTGTTTCTGCCTTCAAAAACAAGGTCGTTACGCACAGGAGCAACAACACTGTCCCAATTATTAAATAATGAATCTGCCATGTGCTATTTTTTTAGTTCTGCGTTAATTAATTCCAATTCTTTCGGCATCATATCAACGATCGCATATTTACCAACATTACAGATGTTCAACTCATCGATCACATCAATAATATTTTTGTAAACGGCTTTATCGTCAGCCTTGATAAGAACGGTTAATGCTTCTTTCTTCCCTTTTTCACCTACCGCTAAACGCTTGTAAGTAGTATCAGCGATCTCTTTTGAACGCAATTGTTCTTCCAGTTTTTTGATCGCCTCAACTGTTGGTTTGTTATAGTCCAACAATAATTTATGCAATCCTTCTGCTGAAAAATCAGTTTTGGTCAATGTAGTCATTGGCTTTCCTAATGGATTAGGTGAACCTTCTGCAATGAACGCCCCATAGTAATAGAAGATCTTGTCATCCTCAGTCATGATGAAGGTCAAAGCATTGTTAACCAATTGATCTTTTTGCTCTTCAGGTTTATCAGCCGGGAAGTTGATCTCCATTGTTTTCGGCTTACTAAAAGTAGAAGTAAGTACGAAGAACGTAAGGAGCAAGAACGCCAAGTCAACCATTGGCGTCATATCTATTTTTGTAGATGATTTTTTGGCGCGTTTCTTATCGTGTTTTCCACCGCCTCCACCATCTGTATTTACTTCAGCCATCTTATATTCTTAGTTCGTTAGTATTGTTATTTTCCGGGAGCAGCAACAGCAGCTTCGGGTCCTTGCTCCAGATTGGTGATCAAGTTAAAACGATATATTTCCATATCGGTAAATACCTTGATGATATCTTTTACAGCAATGTAATTTGCTTTTGCATCTGCTTTGATCGCAAAACGCAATGGCTCATACTTGAACTCTCTGCCTAAATTTTCTGCTCTTTCTTTTTCTTGTTTTGCTTGCTTAGCAGCCTCAATTCGTCCGAAATTGATCCAATCTCTTAATTCATTGTTCAATGAATCGTGAGGGATACCGGCCGATTTTATCTTTACTCTTTCAGCATCTTCCATATTGATATACTGCTTCAGATTAGCAACAGGAACACCAATACTCGTCATTCCACCGAAGGTTTTTTTCTCTTCTTCGGAGAAGGTGATCTTGTATTGTTGACCCATTTTTTCAAGTGTTTTTTTACGAACCTCTGAATTGTTGATGTTGAAGAATGGACGACCAAGATCATCAATAGATATCATGATTACATTTTCAGGTAATAATTTATCTGCTGTTGATGCAGGAGTGTCCACCACAACCGGTTCTGTAACCCTTGAAGTAGCAGTAAGCATAAAGAAAGTTACCAAAAGGAAAGCCAAATCCACCATTGGAGTCATATCCAACGAAGGGCTACCTTTACCTGTATTTACTTCAGCCATTTCTTATTTTTTTAAATATTGTTTACTCAGTTAATTATGATCTTCTCAAAATATTATTTAGAGAATTTCAATGTATGAAGGATGCTGTAACCAGCTTCATCCATACTGTGAGTGATCGCATCAACGCGAGTAGTGAAGTAGTTATACGCCATGATACCAACAACTGAACCGCTGATACCTAATGCCGTATTGATAAGTGCCTCAGAGATACCAGTTGCAAGAGCAGCTGTGTCAGGAGAACCTGCAGCAGACATCGCAGCAAATGAACGGATCATACCCAACACTGTACCGATCAAACCCCAAAGAGTTGCGATAGTAGCACAAGTAGTGATGATCGTTAAGTTTTTAGACAACATTGGCAATTCCAATGAAGTAGCTTCTTCTAATTCTTTTTGAACAGCTTCAATTTTCTCTTCTGTATTTAAAGTCGAGTCATTTTGAACAGCTTGTAATTTTTCAATTCCTTGACGAACAACGTTTCCTAATGAACCTTTTTGTTTATCGCACAATGCGATTGCCTCGTCATAATTATTGCTAGCTAAAGCAGCTTTGATATTACGTAAAAACTCATCCGCTTTTCCGCTACCTTTTGCTTTAGAAATTGTAATAAAACGCTCTAATGTAAATGTAACAACGATGATAAAGATCGCCATCAAAATTGGTACGATGAAACCACCGGCATGCATCATTCCTAAATAATTTCCTTGTTTTGGATGGCCTTCTGCATCAAAGTTGTCAGGGTTTCCTAAAACAAACATGTAAATCATAATACCGATTCCGATTGCAATTACAATTGCTAAAAGCGCGGTCATAAAGTTAAATCCGCCCGATGTTTTGTTTGTGTTACTCATATTGATTTTGATTTTTGGTTTTTACTATTTTTTTTTCGTTAATACATACTTATTCTTGATACTGTTTCGGAAAGTTTCTTCCAAAACAGGGTTCCAAACATACTAAATCTATTTTGAATGTAAAAATTATTCATAAAACTTAATTTTAGGTTAATGTGACGTGTTTCTAACCACGAATTAAGCGATTATATTGTTCGGCTTGAAGCCCAGTTATTTAGTGGCGGGATTTAGATGATAACAGGCAGGAATGGAAGGTAAATGGCGCAGTTATTTTACCCTTTTCGACTTAAAATAGGTGGTAATGATCGGAATGGCAGTAATAATAACGAGTCCGATCACAATATAACCCACATTTTCCTGCACCCATTGGTAAGATCCCAGATAATAACCAACACTGGCCAATAATCCGATCCAGGCAAGGGCGCCCACCACATTAAAGATCATAAATTGCTTAAAATCGAGTTTTATGACTCCGGCCAAAATGGGGGCAAAAGTTCGAATAATTGGCAAAAAACGACCAATTATGAGTGTTTTTCCTCCATTTTTATCATAAAATGCCTTGGTTGTCTCCAAATACCGTTTCTTAAAAATGAGGGAATCATCGCGTTTAAAAAGTGGTGGACCTACCTTATAACCAAACCAATAACCCGCCATATTACCAATAATAGCAGCCGCAGATAAAGATCCAATAAGTGTAAGCAGATCTACACCCAACAATTCGGGCTTAGAAACGCATATCAGTCCGGAAATGAAGATGAGTGAATCACCCGGAAGGAAAAAGCCGATAAACAAGCCTGTTTCGGCAAAAACAACAAACAATAGCAAAGCCAAACCACCGTATTGAATGATGGATTGCGGATCGGTGAGTTGTTTGAGGAATTCTAACATCTACGAATTAAACGAATTACGAATGGGTTTGAATACAGCGAATTACGAATTAAAACAGCTTACAATTTTAGTTTATCAATATCCGGATCGGTACGGTGCATATGCAACTCCCCTTCCCATTTGCTGACAACGGCTGTTGCAACTGCATTTCCAACAACATTCGTAGCAGAGCGACCCATATCCAAAATTTGATCGATGCCCAATAACAATAATAATCCCGCAACAGGAATATTAAAGTGCGACAATGTGCCTGCAATTACCACTAATGAAGCCCTTGGAATACCGGCAACCCCTTTGCTGGTCACCAGCAATATCAATAGCATAGTGATCTGTTGTGTTGTAGTCATTTCAATGCCATAGGCTTGTGCAATGAACACGGTAGCAAAGGTCATATACATCATAGAACCATCCAGATTAAAAGAATAGCCCAATGGCAATACAAAAGAGATGATGCGATTACCACAACCAAAGCGCTCTAAGGATTCAATTGTTTTTGGCATAGCCGCTTCGGAGCTGGCTGTGCTAAATGCTAATAGAATAGGCTCTTTGATATAACTCAACAATTTAAAGAATTTGATCTTCATGAAAAAGCAGATGAGGAACAGCACTACAAAAACGAAGAGCAACAGTCCAAGATAGAATGTGCCAATTAAAAACACATATCCTTTCAATACTCCGATCCCTTTTTCAGCTACCACAGCAGCCAATGCACCAAATACACCCATTGGTGCAAATGCCATTACATAATTGGTGATCTTGAACATGATATGCGAAACCGAATCGAAAAAGTCAACCACCACTTTGCCTTTTTGACCAATGGAAGCAGCTGCTACTCCAAAGAAAAGTGCAAAGATCACGATCGGTAATATCTCATTCTTCGCCATTGCTTCGGCAACGCTGGAAGGGATCACATGCTCAATAAAATTCTTTGCATCAAATCCTTTACTTGCTTCAATGCCAACTGTTGCATCAACAGGTGGAAGTTCGAGTGTCATTGTTTTTCCCGGCTCGAAAAAATTAACCAGCATCAAGCCCAATAACAGAGAAACAATAGCAGCCGCGGTAAAATAAAGCAGTGTTTTAATTCCAATTCTTCCTACCGATTTAAAATCGCCCACTTTGGCAACACCTACTACCAGTACCGAGAACACTAATGGCGCAATGATCATTTTGATAAGGCGCATGAAGATATCGCTAAGTATGTGTAATGAAGGTGCAAAATCTTTCCAGAAATAACCTACGATGATACCGAGGAACATTCCAAGAAATATTTGAACGATAAGAGATGGCTTTTTGAATTTCATAGTTTTTATGCTTTTTATAACCGCAAAGTTCGCAACGTATTTCGCGAAGCTCGCAGAGAAATATTGAAAACAAATATAGTGTTTGTGGAGGGAACGAGGAAATTGTTCTTAATCACACTATCTACAACCATCTCAAGACGTCTGAAAAGCTCTGAAAATCGATAACTATTTACTTCTATAAGAAGTATGTACAAAAATGAACTTTTTATATATATAAGTAGAAAAAGAAAATCAATACAAATTACTGTAACAGTGTAAGTACAAAAATCTATTATAAATACATATTTGTCATATGCAATACTATAAGGAGCAGTAAAAACAATCACATACTAAACAAAAACATAACAATAAAAATTACTCATGAGAAAAAGAGAACAATTGCAAGGACAAGGGAAAGTAAAATTAATCTTGAAAAGCCTCGAAAGTTCTATGTCTATTTTTATCTTAACAATAGAATTAAGTCCAATCGACAGTTGTATAAAAGAAAAACTACTCATTTGCTGCCGTATAGCAAAAGTAGTTCTAATTTTTTATAACAATATATAGTTTACAACAAACCGATCACAAAATCAGGCATTAAACCTAGAGCGATGGTTAGAAGAACTGTTATTACAAACAATAGTTTATGATTAGCACTTACTTCAATTGTAACTTCATGATTGCTGTGTTTGAAATACATGGCAATGATGATGCGGAAGTAATAATAAACCCCAATTAAAGAAGCTAAAATAGCCACTAATACTAACCAAGCATGACCGGCCTGGAAGGCTGCTGTAAAGATGTAATATTTAGCAAAGAAACCTGCAGTTGGTGGAATACCTGCTAATGAAAGCAAGGCTACTGTCATTACAAAAGCAAGGAATGGATTTGTTTTTGCCAAACCATTGAATGAATCAACCGCATCACCACCTTTTGCTTTGGCAACATATCCTAACACTCCGAAAGAGGTGATAGAACCAACAGAATATGCTAATGTGTACATTAAGATGGAACCTTGTGAATATTGATTCAAAGCAACCAATCCTAATAGCATATAACCTGCATGCGCCACGCTGGAATAAGCCAACATACGCTTAGCGCTTGTTTGTAATACTGCTGTAATGTTACCCGCTAACATGGTTAATCCTGCCATTACCACAACAATGCTCGTCCATGTTGCAGCAGAACCCTGGAAACAGGTATAGAACAAACGTAAGAATGCAGCGAAAGCAGCTGTTTTAACAATGGTAGCCATATACGCTGTAACAGGAGTTGGTGCACCTTGATATACATCCGGAGCCCAGAAATGAAATGGTGCAGCCGATACTTTGAAAGCCATACCAACTAACATCAATAATAAACCTGCATAGAAAATAGAAGAGGCTGCACCTGCAGCAACTGTTTGCGCGATCTCTACAATATCAAAAGAACCGGTTGCACCGTAGATCAATGCAATACCAAACAACAAGAAACCACTTGCGAATGCACCCATGATGAGGTATTTGAAACCTGCTTCGTTGGAAAGTACATCGTCCTTTTTACTTCCTGCCAATACATACATTGGAATAGATAAGATCTCAATTCCTAAGAACAACATCGCCATGTTGCTGTATGATACCATGATCACCGCACCAGCTAAAGAGAAGATCACCAAAGCAAAGTAATCGGTCATGTTTGATTCTTCTTTAAAGAAGCCATCTGCCATGATGAACCAAAGGAAAGAAACACCGATCAGAACGGATGAGAATGCCACTGCAAAATCATCATAACGCATCATGTTGAAATAGATCCTATCCGTACCCCAATCAAATGCATTGAAGATGAATGTAGTGATCAAACCAATGATCACCAATGGATACAATAATTTTTTAAAGCTGAATATCTCAGCCAATAATGCTATTACACCTAAGGAAGAAAGTAATATTAATGCCTTCATATTTTTATTTACCCCTCTCCTGCTCTCCCCGAAGGGGAGAGGGGTTGTTTTATTTAATTGTTTTAACAAAAACCCCTTTTTGGGATTTGTGTCGGGGTTGTATTTTTTATTTCTCACCTATTGCCCCCTCTCTTTGGGAGAGGGGATGAAGGGGTGAGGTATTTATTTTCCAATTGCTAATTTAAATCCTTCAACCAATTTGATCACAGATGGTTCTGCTATGTCCAACAATGGTTTTGGATACACGCCAAATGCAATGATCGCTGCACAAATAATTACCAGTACGGCTTTTTCGCTACCGGTTAATGGAGCAAAAGAAGCGGTCATAGCATTGGTTTCACCCAACATGATTGATTGATAACTGCGTAACATGTAAACAGCACCCAATATCACAGAGATTCCTGCAAAAGCAGCGATCCAAGCATTGTACTGATATACACCATTCAATAATAAGAACTCACCCACAAATCCGTTGGTTAATGGCAAGGCCACGCTTCCTAATAATACGATCAGGAATAAAACAGCAAACTGAGGATTTACATTTCTGATACCTCCCATTGCATGCAATTCACGTGTATTGAAACGTGATTCTAACATATCCACGATAAAGAATAAACCAACCACATTCACCCCGTGACTTAACATCTGGATCATTGAACCTTGAACACCTTGTACGTTTCCTGCAAGGATACCTGCAGCAATTAAACCCACGTGAGCAATAGATGAATAGGCGATCAAACGTTTGAAATCTTTTTGTGCAATAGCAATAGTAGATGCGTATAAAATTCCGATCACAGCCAATACAATTGCAAAGTGAGCCCAATGCTCAACACCCAATGGAGCAACAGGTAATAACCAGCGGATCACTCCGTAAGTACCCATTTTTAACATGATACCGGATAACAACATGGTTCCTTGTGTAGGAGCAGTTGTATAGGTATCAGGCTGCCAAGTATGGAAAGGAAATACCGGCATTTTGATAGCGAATGCCATGAACATTGCCCAGAAAACATAACCTTGATGTGCTGCATCTAAACTTTGTCCAGCTGCATATAATGCTGCAATATCGAATGTGTGATTAGGTGTAAACTGATACAAATAGATCAAACCTGCTAACATCAATAATGAACCTGCTAATGTGTACACAAAAAATTTGAATGTGATACGAGCACGATCATCACCACCCCATAGTAAGCAGATGAAATAAATAGGGATCAATGCTAACTCCCAGAACACGTAGAATAAGAAACCATCCAAAGAAACAAACACACCTACCAACGCAAATTGCATGGCTAATATCAATGAATAGAATGTAGATGGATTTTTATGATTCTTGTTGAAGGATGTAAGTATGATCACCGGAACAAGAAAAGTTGTGAGTAATACCAACAATAAAGAGATACCATCCATACCAACATGGAAGTTGATTCCCATTGAACGGATCCAAGGATAGTTCAATTCAAATTGTGTATCTGCATTTTTTTGAAACAGGAACAAGGCTCCTATAGAGATGGCAAACTCAACAATGGCTGCACCCAATGCAATTTTTTTCACTTGTTCACCTTTTACCAATAACAGCAACATGGCTGCTACTAAAGGGAAGAATATCAATAATAATGTGATCATATCGTATCTATAAAATTCTAAATCTTAATTTCTATACTTAAAACAACTGTGTAAACAAAATCAATACTATGCTTATAACCATTACAAACACGTAGAATCCGGTGTTTCCTGTTTGTGCCTGACGGATAAGTCCGCTCACACCACTCACCAGAGAACCCATTCCATTTACGATTCCATCTACGATCTGATTATCGACAACTTTATGCAATGCATCACCAATAAAGTTGATCGGTTTCATAAATACATTTTCGTATAACTCATCGATCATGTATTTTTTGTACACCAATTTGTGTAATGGTTTTAATTCAGCATCCTCCTTTTCAGGTAATGTTTTATTTTTCACATACGTGTTGTAAGCATAGTATAATGAAAGTGCCATTACTGTGATGGCAACACCCATCAAGATGTATTCTGTTTCGTGAGATAAATGATGAACCAAACGGAAAGAAGAATCTTCAAACACCGGTTTCAAATAATGTTCTAAATAATGATGTCCACCCAATACTTCAGGAATACCGATCAAACCACCAACAACAGATAATGCTGCTAAAACGATCAATGGTATGGTCATTGATTTTGGTGATTCATGTAAGTGATGTTCTTGTTCGTGAGTTCCTCTAAATGAACCTTTGAAAGTTAAGAAATACAAACGGAACATGTAGAAGGTTGTCATAGCAGCACCTAATACACCTAAGAACCAAAGTAATTTATTGTGTTCCCAAGCATGCGCTAAGATCTCGTCTTTAGAGAAGAAACCGGAGAAACCAGGGAAACCAACGATGGCTAATGTTCCTAATAAGAACGTTAAATGCGTGATAGGAATGTATTTTTTCAATCCACCCATTTTACGGATATCCTGTTCACCACTCATTGCGTGGATCACAGAACCAGCTCCAAGGAATAACAATGCTTTAAAGAAAGCGTGTGTCATTACGTGGAATACAGCACCTGTATAAGCACCCACACCTAATGCAAGGAACATATATCCTAACTGAGAAACAGTAGAATAAGCTAATACTTTTTTAATATCATTTTGTGCTAAACCAATTGTTGCAGCAAACAATGCGGTACAAACACCTACTACCGCGACTACTTCCATCGCAAAAGGAGAAAGTGTATACAAAATGTTGGAGCGGGAAACCATGTAGATACCGGCAGTAACCATTGTAGCAGCATGGATCAATGCTGATACAGGAGTTGGACCGGCCATCGCATCAGGCAACCAAGTGTATAAAGGCAGCTGAGCACTTTTTCCCATTGCACCAATGAATAATAATAAGGCAATTGCAGTAATCACCGAATTATCACCAATGAAGTGTTTTGCTTGTTCGAATACATCACCATAAGAGATGCTACCGAATGTTACAAAAATTAAGATGATACCTAAAAGGAAACCAAGGTCACCAATACGGTTCATGATGAATGCTTTTTTAGCAGCATTGTTGTAAGCAGTATTCTTGAACCAGAAACCGATCAATAGATAAGAACAAAGACCAACACCTTCCCAACCTACGAACATGATCAAGTAGTTGGAGCCTAACACTAATAACAACATGAAGAATACGAACAAGTTCAGATACGCGAAGAAGCGGGAGAATCCTTCATCATCATGCATATAGCCTATTGAATACAAATGGATCAAGAAACCGATACCGGTAATGATCAACAAGAATAAAGAGGAAAGTGGATCTACCAAAAAGGAGAAAGGGATAGAAAGTTTTCCTGCAGAGATCCAGCTGAAAAGATCGATAGTAACCGACTTTTCTGTTTGACCACCTAATTCAAAGAATATTCCTAATGAAACAGCAAAAGCAGTCAACACCACTCCACTTGCAATTGTTCCAACCAATCCTTTTGATAATTTTTTTCCTAAAAAGCCAATGATCAAAAATCCGATCAAAGGAAGAAGAGGAACTAACCAAACTAATTTTATCATAACTTATCGTATTTAAATTTTGTAGTCAGTTGTAAAAACAACTAAGCACTTTTTATCCTTTTAACTTGCTCAAAATATTAATATCGGTTGACATGGTATTTCTGTAAACACTCATCAAAATGGCCAAACCAACAGCCACCTCAGCGGCAGCCACAGCCATAATGAAGAACACGAATACTTGTCCTGCACTATCCGACAAATACGTTGAAAATGCTACCAATAATAAATTAACTGCATTCAGCATTAATTCAACCGACATAAAAATGATGATGGCATTACGTCTGAATAAAACACCTAATACACCAATGGTGAATAGTACTGCACTTAAGAGCAGGTACCAATTAACCGGAATAACTTGAATTGCGTTCATATTTAACCTCTCTCTAACTCTCTCCAAAGGAGAGAGAACTGTTTAATTTTAATTTTTAAATTTTATTGTCAAAACCATTTTATCTCTACTCTCGCCCCCTCTCTTTTGGAGAGGGGATAAAGGGGAGAGGTTATTTAATACTTTTTTTACCTAATAATACTGCACCAACCATTGCACCTAATAATAACAAAGAAGCAACTTCGAATGGTAATAAGAATTCACCAAATAATGTTTTACCCAAATTTTCGATCAATCCAACACTTGGATCGAATGTATTGGTAGCAGCGATCATCTCTGCATTTTTCAATGAACCAACCATTACTACTAATAATAATCCGGCTGCTACGGCAGCAGATAATTTCAACCATACATTCTTATGCGGTTCTGTCTCTTTATTCAAGTTCAACAACATGATCACGAATAGGAACAATACCATGATGGCACCGGCATATACAATGATATGAACAGCAGCAAGGAATTGTGCATTCAATAGAACATAATGACCTGCAATTGCAAAGAATGTAAGTACCAGGTACAACACGCTATGAATCGGGTTTTTAGATAGCACTACCATTAAGCCAAACATGATGGCTAAGAAGGATAGAAAATAGAATATGTATTGTGTGATCATACGTTTTATTATTTATTAGTGGTGCCCACCAACTTTTACTTTTCTGTTTTTATCAAAGGTTTGGTTATGACCAAACTCCTGATGTGTTTTAAATTCTTTTACAGCAGCCGACTGACGTTTTGAAAGATCGATCGGATTATCTTTTGGCTCTACCAAAATATCTTTGCCATATACAAAGCTTTTACGTTGGCCGTATACATTTACTTGGCGGTCGGTTAAGAAGATCGCTTCTTTCGGACATGCTTCTTCACAATCGCCACAGAAGATACAACGCAACATGTTGATCTCGTATTTAGCAGCATATTTTTCTTCGCGGTAAAGATTTTCTTCACCCGGTTTGCGCTCTGCAGCTGTCATAGTGATGGCTTCAGCAGGACAAGCTACTGCACATAATCCGCAAGCTGTACAACGTTCAGCACCTTTTTCATCGCGCTTCAACACATGTTGACCACGGTAAACACCGCTGAACTCACGCTTTTGCTCAGGATACTTAATAGTTGGTTTACGTTTAAAAAAGTGACTCAATGTGATCAACATACCACTGAATATGGCAGGTAAATACATTCGCTCTACAAGCGTCATTTCTTTTTTAGAAACTACTTTCGATCTATTTGTAAGTTGCATTATTTTTTGATTCTAATTTAATATTATGCTAAGACTATACATTCATTTTTACACTAACTAATTTGCAATTGGCAAAATTGCAGTTGGCAATTTATGCACTTTGTTTGTTATTTCAGTTAACAGTTGGCAAAATCACAGTTGGCAATTTATGCACTTTGTTTATTAATACAGTTGGTAATTTTTCAATTGACAACAATTATTTTTTTTCATTTTTTACTCTATACTTTTCAGGATTTTCAATCATGTGATTGATCATCCGCCCTATTTCTTCCGATCTTTTCACAAAATCATTATACACCTCTTCATTAATATATTCACAAGCTAAGGCAAAATCCAGCCAAACTTGCGTCTCACTATTCTCCATGTCAGCATCCGAGCATTTACTAACAAAATGTGCCGGATAAAGGCGTTTTCTATAACCTTCACCAACATTCGAACATACCGATCTACTTGATCTTCTGATTTGACTTATTAGATCAAATCTTTCTTCAGAGGGAAATTTTTTTGTTTCTTTAAAAATCAACATTGATAATTCAAAAGCCTTTTTATAAACTCCTAAATCTCTAAAACTTCCCATATGTTAATGAACTAATTTTTATTCAACTACTCTATTATTCTTTTTTTTGCCAACTTATTTCTTTGTCAACTGCCAACTACTATTTAGTAAAGAATTCTAAAATTTCTACCCGCATTGATACTGCTCCGGTAATTACAATATTCAAAATTGAAAGCGGGATCAATATTTTCCATCCTAAATTCATTAACTGATCGTAGCGGAAACGCGGTAAAGTCCAACGTACCCACATAAAGAAGAAAATGAAGAAAGATATTTTTACAAACAAAAATACTACGCCAAGGATCGCCAACATATTTGGATCATGCACCCAACGGCCAATGAATGGCATGTTGTATCCACCAAAATAGAATGTTGAGATCACGGCAGAAGAGATGAACATGTTGATGTATTCAGCAAATAAGAAGAATCCTAATTTCATAGAGCTATACTCTGTGTGGTAACCACCAACTAATTCTGTTTCACACTCCGGTAAATCGAATGGAGCACGGTTTGTTTCAGCAAATGCACAGATAATAAAGATCAAACAACCTAAAGGTTGAACCAATACATTCCAATGCCAACCATGTTGTTGTGCGGCAATTTCTTTCATGCTTAATGTTCCGGTTGTCATTACCAATGCAATGATCGATAATCCCATGGCAACCTCATAACTAATCATTTGAGAAGAAGCACGGATACCACCCAATAATGAATATTTATTGTTAGATGCCCATCCACCGATCATGATACCATACACACCCATTGAAACCACACTGAATAAGTACAATACACCAATGTTTAAATCAGTGATCTGTAATGAAAACTCCTGACCATCGATGAACAATGATTTCCCCCATGGAATAACAACACCTGTTAAACAAGCGGTTAACATGGCTAAGGAAGGACCGAGGATGAATAACCATTTATTGGAAACAGATGGGATCATCTCTTCCTTCATAAACATTTTAACCGCATCGGCTAATGGCTGAAGAATTCCGAAAGGACCTGCTCTATCCGGACCAACACGATCCTGAAGGAATGCTGCGATCTTACGTTCAGCATAAGTACTGTAAGTAGCCACCAACAATGTAATTGCAAATACTGCAAGAACAAGGATCGCTTTATAGATGAAATAAGTTGTGAATGCCATATTATTCTTTATTTTTTAGTTGACAATGCTTTTTGCTGTTTGCCAATATCTAACTTTAAACTTGCTAAACTTTCATAATGATTTGCCGAAATAACTGAATGACGATCAATATGACGTGGACCTTCAATTGTCCAATCATTCACATTTTTTTTCTCAAAACGACATTCATTACAAATGAACTCTTCCACTTCACCCCATTTATCTTTACGTCCTGTAACACGTAATACATCATTTCCTTTTAACCACAATGCTACTTTACCTGAACATTTTGTACAGTTACGATGTGCATCCATTGGCTTTGTGAACCAAACACGGCTTTTGAAACGGAACGTTCTATCTGTTAATGCTCCTACCGGACAAACATCAATGATGTTACCGGAGAAATCATTGTCAATTGCTTTTTGAATGTAAGTGCTGATCTCAGAAGCATCACCACGGTTCAACATACCATGTACGCGGTAATCAGTGATTTGATCCGCAGTTTTCACACAACGGAAACACATGATACAACGGGTCATGTGCATTTTGATGTATGGACCAAGATCAATGGTGTTGAATGTTCTGCGAGGGAAATCGTAACGCGTTTTTGCTAAACCATGCTCATAACCAAGATCCTGTAAATGACATTCACCGGCCTGGTCACAGATAGGGCAATCCAATGGGTGATTGATCAAAAGGAATTCAACAACACCTCTACGTGCTTCCAATACTTCAGGAGAAGTAATGTTCACCACTTCCATTCCATCCATTACTGTTGTTCTACAAGAAGCAACGGGCTTTGGCATTGGACGAGGATCTTTTTCCGACCCTTTGGTTACTTTTACAATACAAGTACGGCAATAACCACCACTTGTTTTTAGTTTGGAATAATAGCACATGGTAGGAGGCACAATGTCTCCACCGATCATACGAGCAGCTTGCAAGATGGTTGTTCCATCCGGCACTTCAATGCTATGTCCGTCTATTGTTACTTTTGCCATTTTTATTTCTTTTACAAATTACACTTATGCACCAGCTAACTGATTCACGCTGTAATAATGTTTAACATCTTTAATTTTACTTGGATTGTTGATGTACTCTTCAAACTCGTGACGGAAGTGACGGATAGCACTTGCTACCGGCCATGCTGCAGCATCACCTAAAGGACAGATCGTGTTTCCTTCGATCTTCTTTTGAATATCCCATAACAGATCAATATCACTTGGCTTACCATGTCCTTCAACAATACGGTGAAGGATCTTTTCCATCCAACCTGTACCTTCACGACAAGGAGAACATTGTCCACAACTTTCGTGATGATAGAAACGAGCCAATGTATAAAGGTTTTTCACGATGCTAGTTGTTTCATCATATACCATGAATCCACCCGAACCTAACATAGTTCCTGTAGCAAAACCGCCTTCGCTCAATGATTCGTAAGTCATTAAACGTGGTTCACCTTTATCATTTTTCAAAATCAATTCAGCTGGTAAAATAGGAACAGAAGAACCACCGGCAATAACCGCTTTCATTTTTCTTCCATTAATGATACCACCACAATACTCATCAGAATAAATAAATTCTTCAACCGGCAATCCTAATTCAATTTCATAAACACCAGGCTTGTTGATATGACCGGATGCAGAGATCAATTTTGTTCCTGTACTTCTTCCCACACCGATCTTTGCATACTCATCGCCACCCATCATTACGATCGGACAAACAGCAGCAATTGTCTCCACGTTGTTTACAACTGTTGGACAACCATATAAACCGGCAATAGCAGGGAATGGAGGTTTGATACGTGGGTTACCACGCTTACCTTCCAATGATTCCAACAAAGCTGTTTCTTCACCACAGATATAAGCACCACCACCAACTTGAACGTATAGATCAAGAGAGTAATTGGTTCCTAAAATATTCTTTCCTAAATATCCTGCAGCGTATGCTTCTTCAATTGCTTTTTCAAGAATACGGGATACATAAAAATATTCTCCACGGATATAGATATACGCTGTATTTGCACCTAATGCATAGCTGGAAGTGATCATCCCTTCCACCAATGCATGAGGAATTTTCTCCATCAAATAACGGTCTTTGAATGTTCCCGGCTCCGATTCATCGGCATTACATACCAAGTAACGAGGCACACCTTCCGGTTTTGCTAAAAAGCTCCATTTCATTCCGGTAGGGAATCCTGCACCACCACGGCCACGAAGACCGGATTTTTTTACCTCTTCCACTACATCATTTGGAGTCATTGATTTTAATGCTTTCTCAACAGAAGCATATCCACCGTGCTCACGATACACATTCAATGTATGAATGTTTGGAATTTTATCGTTATGAATTAATAATTTCTTCCCCATTATAATGTGTTTTTATAATCCATATCAGTATAACTTCTCAATTTGCTTGCAGCACGGTATTCATCCAACAATGCATCCACCTTTTCCATGGTTAAATTTTCATGGTAAGAAGCGCCACATTGAAGCATTGGCGCAGTACCGCAGCTTCCTAAACATTCAACGGTTTTAAGTGTGAACATTCCGTCTTTTGTTGTTTCACCCTCTTTAATGCCTAAGCGTTTTTCGATGTGTTTTACAACATCCTCCGCTCCACGTACCCAGCAAGAAGAAGTGCGACAAACTTCCAGTAAACATTTTCCAACCGGTTTCAAGTTGAACATGGAGTAAAACGATGCTACTTCATACACCTCAATAGGCTTTATATTTAAGATAGAAGCAACATAATCCATTGTTTCAGGACTTAACCATCCACCAAATTCAGCTTGTGCCACATGTAAAACAGGAAGCAAAGCTGATTTTTGTTTTCCTTGAGGATAACGGGCAATGATCTTATTCACCGTTGCCATTGCTTCCTCATTAAATTTTATTTCATTACCCATAATATTGAGAATTCGTTTTTATTCAATTCCAACTAAGCATCTAATTCACCTGCGATCACATTCATACTACTCATTGTCAAGATCGCATCCGACAAATAAGTTCCTTTGATCATATCTGTATATGCCTGATAATAGATAAAGCATGGCCTGCGGATGTGCATACGATAAGGAGCACGTCCACCATCACTGATCAGGTAATAACCTAACTCTCCATTTCCACCTTCTACACAATGATATACTTCACCTGCAGGAACATCTGTTTCGCCCATCACAATTTTGAAGTGATAGATCAAGGCTTCCATATTGTTGTACACCTCTTCTTTTGGAGGAAGGAAAAATTCAGGAACATCAGCATGATAAACACCAGCCGGCTCTTTCTTTACTTTTTCAATCGCTTGCTTAATAATGCTTAAGCTTTGCCACATTTCTTCCTGACGAACCATGAAACGATCGTAAGTATCACCTTGTGTTCCAACAGGTACAGTAAATTCAAACTCTTCGTAGGATGAATATGGATTCATTACACGTACGTCATAATCCACACCTGCAGCGCGCAAATTCGGACCGGTGAAACCATATCCCAATGCTTTTTCAGCCGAGATCGGACCACAGTTAACCGTACGATCCATGAATATTCTGTTACGCATTAACAGGTTTTCAAACTCTTTTAATTTATCAGGAAACTCTTTTAAGAATTTATCGATCAATGCCCATGCTTTAGGCGTAAAATCTCTTTCCAATCCACCAATACGACCAATGTTTGTGGTTAAACGGGCTCCACACAATTCTTCAAAAATATCGTAGATGCTTTCTCTTTGTTGGAAGATGTATAAGAAGCCGGTCATCGCACCTGTATCCACACCAATAACGCTATTACAAATGATATGATCGGCTATACGTGAAAGTTCCATGATGATCACACGTAGGTATTGAACACGTTTAGGAACCTCGATCTTTAACAGTTTTTCAACGGTCATGTGCCAACCCATGTTATTGATAGGTGATGAACAATAGTTCAAACGATCCGTCAATACAGTGATCTGGTAATATGGTCTGCGTTCAGCGATCTTTTCAAAAGCACGGTGAATATATCCTACAGTAGATTCTCCTTCCAGGATGATCTCTCCATCCATCTTTAACACGTTCTGGAAAATACCATGTGTAGCAGGGTGTGTAGGTCCAAGATTAAGAGTAGTGTACTCTTTTTCTATGATATCCGTATTGTTATTTTTTTCTTTGCTCATGTGAATACTGTTTTATCGTCCAAACATTTTATCGTCTTTATCCTCACGTGTTCCATCTTCAACAGGATATTCTTTACGCATTGGATGGTATGTCATTTCATCCATATTCAAGATGCGTTTTAGATTTGGATGTCCTTTGAAAATGATCCCAAAAAAATCGTATTCCTGACGCTCCATCCAATTTGCTGTTGGATAAAGATCAGTAACAGTAGGGATATGTGGATCAGAAATGCTAAAGAATGTTTTTAAACGGATGCGTAAATTCTTTGGCAAGTTGTGTAATTGATACATTACACCTAATTCATGTCCTTTGTTATCCGGATAATGAAGTCCGCACATAGTTGTTAAAAAACCGAATGCCAACTCTTCATCTTCTTTTAAGAATTTGATCACATCATGAATGATGTCTTTTCTGATGGTGAATACAGGGAAGTCGTAGTGCATTTCGGCAGATAGCACACCATCGCCAAATTTTGCTTTTAACTTTTCGTTTACTGTATCTAGTAGCGTATTGCTCATATTTCTTTTTCTAAAGAGCGTTTGTAATATTATTCGATGTTGTATTTCGCCAACATGTTCTTATATTCTTCAGTGTCTCTTCTTCTGATCGACTCTGATTTTGCCAATTCCTGAATTTGTAAGATCCCATCCAATACTTGTTCCGGACGAGGAGGACAGCCTGGAATGTACACATCTACAGGGATAATTCTGTCGATCCCTTGAAGTACGCTGTATGTATCAAATACTCCACCGCTGGAAGCACAGGCGCCCATTGACAATACCCATTTTGGTTCTGCCATTTGCTCATACACCTGACGTAAAACCGGAGCCATTTTTTTGGAAATGGTACCCATCACCATCAATAGATCGGCCTGACGTGGAGAGAAGCTCAAACGCTCTGATCCGAAACGGGAAAGATCGTAAGTAGAAGCCATGGTAGCCATGAACTCAATTCCGCAACAAGATGTTGCAAAAGGCAATGGCCATAATGAATTGGCACGTGCCATCCCTACAACCTTATCTACTTGTGTAGCAAAAAAGCCTGGACCTTCAATTCCTTCAGGAGCTTTTGCTATTTCTATTTTAGACTTTTGAATTGTACTCATGTTTTTTGTTTTTTATGCAAATACAATGATTAATATAATCGAATGGTCATCCCGGTTCCTTTTCGGGCCGACTGACCGCTTTGTAATATTTCCACTCCTTCGATCAACACTTTACCTCCCATTTTTTTGTCTTTATGAAGCTCTTCAATTGCTTCCACACAACCTTTGCTAAACACATATCCTTTGCAAGGATATTGAACAGAAACAGTATCTTTTTTAGTTGCTTTTTGGATGGTTACAATGAAGGAACCAATGGATAATTTTTTATCGTTGGTGATCAACTCTTTTTTACATTTTAAGAATTCATCCCAGGTCATAGAACAATCGCCTGTTTTACCACAAAGAGAGAACACCGGTGCTTTTTGAGCAAAAGCATTTGCAGTGAATAAAAATAAAATAAAGGCTGTTATAAGAGTTCTGTTCATAGATCCGGTTCTTATTCCCATTTCAAAGCCCCTTTTTTAATGATGTAGTAGAAACCAACCAATAAAAAGGCTACAAACGTTAACATTTCTATAAAACCTAACAATCCTAGTTCTTTAAAGTTTACTGCCCAAGGATACATAAAGATCACCTCCACATCGAACAGAACGAATAGGATAGCCACCAGAAAATATTTGATAGAGAAAGGGATACGGGCATTCCCTTGTACTTCGATACCACACTCAAACGTGTCGTTTTTGATCTTTGATTTCCGTTTTGGTCCAAGTAAATGTGTTACAAACATAGTAGTAACAACAAATCCAAGGGCAACAACGAACATTAATGCTATTGGAAAAAAATCGATAGGAGCACTTTGTGTTGGCATAAGTGATAGTGTTTAATTCGACCTCAATTTTAGGTAATTCTTTTTAAATAACCCAAATTTTGCGAACAAATTTACTGTTTTATCCCTATTTGAATGAACGAAGGGCAATATTTAGACGAATTTGGCCAGAATGCCGATAAACAAAAATGCCCGGCAAAACCGGGCATTTTTTAAAATTTGATCTTTGCATTAATAGACAACCATTTTCTTAATGGTTTGGTGTTCTACATTTACCAGATTGATCGTGTAAATACCTCTTCCATATTCCACAACACTCAATCGTTTGTTATAAGACCCTTGGAATTGATTTAATTCCTCTGCATATACTTTTTGTCCAATTGTATTATAGATCTCTATTCTATAATTGGACTTTTCTATTGCATTAAATTGAACATTAAAGTTTCCATCGTTTGGATTTGGATACACATCAAATACCATTGCATTTGCTGCTTCTTCAACACCGGTTAATGTAACAGGTAACACTGCTGAACTTGATGATTCACAACCATTTACTGTAACTGTAACCGTATAGTTTCCACTTTGAGTTACTGTATAATCTTGAGCAGTTGCTCCCGGTATAATAGCACCGTTCAGATACCACTGATTCCCGGATGCTGCACTAGATGTTAACACGTTTCCATTTTGAGAAATGCTTGGTGTAGAAGGAATTGCGTTTACAGCCATCGTAACACCGTTTGAAGTGGCAGTAGCAGGACTAGCGCAAGGAGAGTTGCTCGTCATGATACACGTTACTACATCGCCATTGTTCAATGAAGAAGAGGAGAATGTAACCCCTGTTCCAGCATTAGAACCATTTACTTGCCATTGATAGGTAGGAGCTGTTCCACCATTTGTTGGTGTGGCTGTGAAAGTAGCACTCGCACCAGCACAAATAGTACTTGAACCGGAGATGGCAACAGCAGGTGTAACCGTTGAAGTAACTGTCATAGCAATACCTGTTGAAGTAGCCGTTGTAGGACTAGCGCAAGGAGAATTGCTGGTCATGATACAAGTTACAATGTCGCCATTGGCTAATGTACTGGATGTAAAGACAGCACCGGTTCCGGCATTGGCACCATTCACCTGCCATTGATAGGTTGGTGTTGTTCCACCATTGGTTGGAGTGGCAGTCATTGTAATCGGCTGACCCGCACACGTTGGATTTGAACCCGAAACAATAGCTGTTGTAACAGAAGGTGTTACAGAACTGCTGATTGTAACTATAGTAGTTCCTGCAACACTCGTACAACCATTTTGGGTAGCGGTTACACTATAGGTTCCAGCCATACCGTTCGTTGCTGAAGGACGTGTTGGATTCTGATTCGTACTATTGAATGAAGCAGGTCCAGTCCAGCTATAAGTTGCGCCAGTTAAAGTTGATGCAGTTAAGTTTATAGTTGAGCCAACACACACAGGAGAGTTGCTTCCAGCAGTTGGAGCTGCCGGAGTTGCATTTACAACAACAGCTGTTGTACCAGCTAAACTTGTACAACCATTTTGTGTTACCGTTACACTGTATGTTCCAACCATCGCGGTTGTTGAACTTGGGCGTGTTGGATTTTGTGTTGAACTTGTAAATGTACTTGGCCCTGTCCAGCTATACGTTGCACCCGTTACTGTTGGAGTAGTTAAGTTGATCGTGTTTCCTGAACAAACAGGCGTATTGCTACTTGCTGTTGGAGTAGCTGGAGTTGTATTAACTACCACTGCTGTTGTACCGGCCAAACTAGTACAACCATTTTGAGTAACAGTTACACTATACGTTCCAGCCATTGCTGTAGTAGCATTTGTGCGATTAGGAGTTCTTACTGCACTCGTAAATGTCGCAGGACCTGTCCAGCTATACGTTGCACCCGTTACTGTTGGAGTGCTTAAGTTAATTGTGTTTCCGGTACAAACAGGGGTGTTACTGCTAGCTGTTGGAGTAGCTGGAATTGCATTAACTACTACAGCGGTAGTTCCCGCTAAGCTGGTACAACCACCTTGAGTAACAGTTACACTATACGTTCCAGCCATTGCTGTGGTTGAACTAGGGCGTGTTGGATTTTGTGTTGTACTTGTAAATGTACTTGGACCTGTCCAGCTATAGGTTGCACCTGTGACTGTTGGAGTGCTTAAGTTGATAGCGCTTCCAGAACAAACAGGAGTATTGCTACTTGCTGTTGGAGTGGCAGGCGTTGCATTTACAACAACAGCTGTTGTTCCTGCCAAACTTGTACATCCATTTTGAGTTACTGTTACACTGTATGTTCCAGCCATTGCTGTTGTTGAGCTTGGACGGGTTGGATTTTGATTTGAACTTGTAAATGTACTTGGACCTGTCCAGCTATATGTTGCGCCTGTAACAGTAGGAGTGCTTAAGTTAATGGTATTACCTGAACAAACAGGAGTATTACTGCTTGCTGTTGGAGTAGCAGGAATTGCATTAACTACCACTGCTGTTGTACCAACTAAACTTGTACAACCATTTTGAGTAACAGTTACACTATAGGTGCCTGCCATTGCTGTGGTTGAACTTGGACGGGTTGGATTTTGTGTTGTGCTTGTAAATGCACTTGGACCTGTCCAGCTATACGTTGCACCGGTTACTGTTGGAGTTGTTAAGTTAATGGTACTTCCAGCACATACAGGACTATTGCTACTTGCGGTAGGTGTTGCAGGTGTTGCATTTACAATTACTGCTGTTGTACCAGCCAAACTCGTACAACCATTTTGAGTAACAGTTACACTATATGTTCCGGCCATAGCCGTTGTAGCACTTGGACGAGCTGGGTTTTGTGTTGTACTTGTAAATGCACTTGGACCTGTCCAGCTATAGGTTGCTCCTGTCGCTGTTGGAGTGCTTAAATTGATCGTATTTCCTGAACAAACCGGACTATTACTACTAGCTGTTGGGGTAGCAGGAACTGCGTTTACAGTCATCGTAATTGCATTACTTGTTGCAGGGTTATTTGTAACACCTGATAAATTAGATGTCATAACACAAGTAACGATCTGTCCATTGGTCAATGTTGTTGTTGTATAAGTCGGACTATTCGTTCCAACATTAACGCCATTAACTTTCCATTGATAAGCAGGTGTTGTTCCACCGTTTGTAGGAGTGGCTGTGAATGTAACACTTTGGCCGGCACAGATCACATTATCGACATCGTTAGAAGTGATAGCAACAGCAGCAGCAGTGCTTGCGCCAGAAAGGTTGATATTATCCAGATATAAAGCTTGTCCCCAACCTGATTTATTTTGGAAACTTAACATGACGTTTGCTTGTCCTACATAACTGTTTAAATTAACGGTCTCTGTTCTCCATTGTGTAGCGCCAGTAGGCACAAACAATGAAGTGCTATTATCTGGTGCTGTTGCCAGACCTGTTCCTCCTTTTGCATAAACTCTTGACCATGTACTACCACAGTTAGTAGAGATCAAAACGATCAATGAATCAAAGTATGTTGCATTATATCGTGCGTAAGCAACATCAAAAGTTAGGGTAGCAGATGAAAGTCCGGCAAAGCTATACTTTGGTGTTTGCATTTCATCAATTGTCCCTGCAATTGAAGTTGCAGGAGTTGCATTATCCATCATGGCAGAAGATGTACCTGCAGCAGATGGACCATTCGCATTAGAAACGCGCGCCCAAGTCATATCAGCATCCGGATTATTCAAAAACCAGTTAGCAGGAACAAATGTAGCGTTCTCATACCCTTCAACTAATGGTAACGCAGAAACACCTGATACTGTTATATAAGCTGTTTTCGTAATTGGAGAACTTCCATTTCCATTTGTAGCAGTCAACGTCACATTGTAGGTTCCAGCTGTATTATAACAAATGTTCGTTGGATTTTGAACAGATGAAGTAGTCGTTACTGCCCCAGGGAATGACCATGACCAAGCAGTTGGTGTTCCTGTAGAAAGGTCAGTGAAATTGATACAATCACCTACACATATATTGGTTCTATTTGCAGTAAAATCAGCCGTTGGAGGTGACGTACCCGGAGTATTCAAATCAGATTGCCAGATACCACGACCATAAGTAGCCGCTCTCAATTTATTAGCAGCATACTGAATCTCCAACTCTTTTACGATCACATTTGGGAGACCTGTATTATAAGCGGTCCATGATCCAGCTGTATTATCTCTGTAATAAACACCAACATCGGTTCCAACATAAAGTGCATCATTGGTTGAGTTGTTTTGATATACGATACAGTTCGCAGGAATATTAGGTAAACCTGTTGTGTAGTTTGTCCATGTTGCACCTGCATTCGCAGAATACCATACTTTATTGGCAGCAGAATAACCGGAGAACGTCACCCAAACATGTTGAGGATTGTTAGATGCAACAGCAATATAGGTAATAGCAGCAGAAGTAACAGGCAAGCCTGTTGTTCTGTCGGTAAAGGAAGTTCCATTCGTGGAAGCATAGAACTTATCCATCTTCGCAACATAAATGTAGTTACTGTCTGTTGGAGCATAGGCCATTGCAACCAAGCTTCCTGTACCACCCGATATAGTTCCAACCTGTGCCCAGGTTCCGCCTCTGTTGACCGATTTATACACTTGTGCTTTACCAACTAACAATGTAGCGGCTCTCAATGGATTCATGATGTATGGAGTAACCCATTCACCATCAGCATTTACACCAGTTCCACCAGATTGAACAATAGTGGTAGTTAAATTTCCACCGGTTGTGGTTCTATTGATCTCACCATAATAAAGTTCACCGTACTGAATGTTCGCATTAGAATGGTCGATGATCGCTTCCATTCCATCACCACCCAAAGGTTGAGTCCAAGTGGTACCACCTGTCCAACGGTTGGTTCCATTATCTTGCCAACCTGTCAATAATAAATTTTGGTTAGTAGAAGACAAACCTATTCTATAAGCTTGAGAAATTTGAAGTCCATTACTTAGATCAGACCAAGCTGTTCCACTATTGGTTGTTCTAAATAAACCACCATCACAGCCGGCATAATAAGTGGTTGCGCTACCGGGAATGTACTCTAAAGCATGAATATCAGCATGCACATAAGGAGCACCTGAACCTGTCCAGTGTGCATTGATCGTCCAGTTGGTACCACCATTTGTCGAACGCCAAACATTTACGCCACCAACCAGAACATGGTCGGCATTTGTTGGAGCTACAGCTAAAGCAAGATCGTACCAACCTTGTCCACCTGCATCACCGCCATTACTATTCCATCCTAAAAGGTTTGGTGTAGTTGCGCGCGTGGTAAAGTTTGTCCCACTATCAGTTGAACGGTATAAGCCTTGGAATCCATATGCTGTATTGGATGCCAACAAGTAAACATATGCCGCATTCGCAGGTGTTACAGCAATTGACAATCTAACAACAGCTGTATTTGCCGGTAAGCCTGCTGTAATATTTGTAAAGGATGTTCCTCCATTTGTTGATTTGTAGAAACGAGTAGTTGAACAGGCATACACCACGGTTGTATCGCCCGGCTTGTACTCAATGTCTTTCATATTTAAACCATTCGTTCCTGTGATCTGTGTCCATGTAGTCCCTGAATTATAGGTACGGTAAATACCATTCGATGAAGCTGCATAGATTGTGCTAGGTTTCAATGGATTTATCAATAAGCGACTGATCACACGACCGTTTGTAACTGCCCAGTTTAGACCAGTTACAGCCCAGGTAGCACCACCATTGGTTGATTTATAAACGCCTATACTATAGGTATCAGAAGCATCTGCATCACCCATTGCTAAGTATAACACTTGTGTATTTGTTGGATCAATTGCTAAATCGGAGCAACCGATCAAAGGAAGATTGTCGGTTGTTGTACTCCAAGCGGTTCCACCTGTGGTTGATTTCCAGCAACCTCCATCAGGCGCTCCTACATAGATCGTATTTGTGTTGCTAGGATCAAAACGAACGAAATTTACACGTCCGGCACCACCACCAGCAGGAATGGTTGTGGTTGGTCCAATGATCGTCCAGTTAGCGGCTTGAGGCGTGGGATTTCCTGTCCCGGAAGGACCCCTGTTTGCTTCTTGAACAGCATAATTATCATAAAAATCGTTCATGGCATTGATCATCACCATTCTGTCTCCCGAAGGATACAAACGAGGTTTCATAAGATCTTCCCAACGTTTAAACGTTTTCCAGCCCGGCTTTTTAGCTTTGGTTATAAATGGTGATTGATTTACATTCGACCATTTTACAGAATAATTAGGGTTTGGAACTTGAACATCCACAATGTGTGAAGGGTCTGCCCAATATTGCTCAAATGCTTGCTGAACAGTGTAAAAGTTAACGCTTGGATCTTGCATCATTTCTACCCAATTGGTTTGAGCAACAGATACAGTAATTCCAAAACTAGAAGCGATCGCTCCTAAGAAAAGGGTAATCTTTTTCATTTT
Organism: Bacteroidia bacterium; assembly: GCA_016786925.1. Taxonomy (GTDB): domain Bacteria; phylum Bacteroidota; class Bacteroidia; order 2-12-FULL-35-15; family 2-12-FULL-35-15; genus 2-12-FULL-35-15. Next base: position 5,543 of record JAEUTU010000042.1, on the reverse strand, counting down.
AATTTAGTTTAGAGAGTAACGAATATAGCAATATATTGATCCATTGTCAAGTTTTTATCTTATTTTTAATTTTTAGCGGGCAATTTTCTTTTGTTTGCATGATTTTTATTGACGCATAAGCCCAAACCTAATTTCTTTATTTTTTTGGTTTCGGAGGATTTTAATAAATTAAGTGATTATAATTGATCTGTTTAAACATGAGAAATAAAACAAGCCTGCTTATTCTTTTGTTTTTTCTTTTTGAAATTGGTCTTGCACAAAATTTTAAGGACAAAGACTCTTTACTTTTAGTTCTAAAAACTGCAAAGAACGATACGAATAAAGTTAAAACACTTCATCGCTTAACCTGGAGTATTCTAATGAACAACCCCAAGGAGGCTATTATTTATGCTCGAGAAGGATATACACTTGCTTCTGAATTAAACCAAGATCTTTTCAAAGCAAGAGCATTAAATAACATTGGAACCTGTTTGCTCTATTCGGGAGATTTCAGCTCGGCAAAAGACACTTTTCTACTTGCTCTTAAGATCAAAGAAAAGATCAACAACAAGAAAGAACTTTCATTTACAATAAATAATTTAGGTATTGTTTACTTGTATTTGGGAGATTTAGAGCAATCGCTCAACTACTATTTAAAGGCCTTAAAAATTGCAGAGGAACTAAATGACAAGGATGGAATGTCAATGACTTTAAACAATATTGCCATGGTTTACGAAAATAGAAACGACTATAAAAATGCACTACACTATTTTCAAGAAGCACTAAAATATTCTATCCTTATCAAAAACACATCCCGAATAGCAGCCGGCTATAATAACATCGGCATTCAATATCGATTATTAGGAGAATATGGTAAAGCGCTCAGCTACTTATACAGAGCCATTCCTATTCAGCTTGAGATCAAGGACAACAAATCCTTATCACACACATACAGCAATTTGGGCGAAATTTATATGAAGATCAACCAACTTGACTCTGCCAGTTACTTTTCACACAAAGCATATGAATTGAGAAAAGAAATAGGTGATAATTACGGGATATCAGAAACGCTTTTGAATATCGGGAATATCTATTATCTAAAAAAAGATTATTTGAATGCTGAGAAGAACACCTTGAGGTCGGCCTCCATTTCCGATTCGATTAAATTTATAAAAAACTTGATTTCTTGTTATTATAATCTTGGCAAGATTTACAATGATATTGGAAAATACAAGGACGCAGCCTATTATTTCGAGAAAACATTTGCTCTAAAAGACACCCTATATAACGAACAAAGTAGTAAGCAAATAGAAGAAATGAACATCCGCTATGAAACAGAAAAAAAAGACAAAGAGTTGATATTGAAAGATGCTGAAATAGCAATTCAGCAAAGCGAATCCAAACAAAAAGGATTACAAATGAAAGCCTTAATTGTAGTGCTCTGCATGATCCTGATTTTTGTTGTTTTTATTCTAAGAAGTTACAAGCAAAAGAAAAGAGCTAATGAAATTATTAGTCAACAAAAAAATGAGGTAGAATTACAAAAAGAGATAATTGAAGAGAAGCAAAAAGAAATTCTGGATAGCATTCACTATGCGAAGCGGATCCAGCAATCCATCCTTCCAAACGAAAACTATATTTCGCGATCCATTAAAAAGTTAAATAAAAAATCTTAATTTAGTTGCATGGAAACAATGACCGAAACAAAACCATTCTTTATTCTTTATAAACCAAAAGATATTGTAAGTGGCGACTTTTACTATGCTTTATCACACAAACATCAAGGTAGCAAAAAAGAGATCTTTTATATGAGTGCTGCCGACTGTACTGGTCACGGTGTTCCAGGTGCATTAATGAGTATGATGGCTGTTTCTAAACTCAATGAATCCATCATTGAAAAAAATCTGATTGCTCCTAATGAAATATTGGATAATGTCAGAAAGGGGATCATTGCATCTCTAAATCCTGAAGGAAGCGAAGAAGAGAGCAAGGATGGAATGGATTGTGTTTTGTGTGCCTTCGATTTTGAAGACATGAAATTAGATTTTGCAGCTGCGAACAACCCTTTGTGGTTGGTCAGAGACGGAAAAGTAACTGAATATGCTCCCGACAAAATGCCTGTGGGCAAGTCGCCTAAAGAAAATGAGCCCTATACACTCAAATCAATAGATCTGGCAAAAGGCGATATCATTTATATTTTCACAGATGGTTATGCCGATCAATTTGGCGGAGAAAAAGGGAAAAAATTTAAATACAAACAACTACAAGAACTCTTGATCAGCAATTCTCATTTACCAATGCAAGAGCAAAAACAGATCCTTGCTAACACCATTGAAAAGTGGATGGGGAAACTTGAACAAGTAGATGATATTCTTGTAATTGGAATAAAAATATAATTCTTTTAACCTGAATAGAATTATTAGACGTCAACATTTGTTGCGTTTAAATGGTATTTATTCTTCAACATTACCGGATGAAAAAAGCGGCACTCCTTATCTTTCTTTTATTGGATATAACCGGCTCACTTTTTTCAAATACAATAAGTATTGATTCTCTTAAAAAGTACTCCAGATCAAAAATTCACGACACCCTTCTTATTCAGACATTTAACCGTATCGGCAAGGCTTATGAATTTATTGATCAAGACTCGGCTAAATTTTATATTTTAAAAGCTGAAAAGCTGGCCGTTCAAAAAAATTATCTGCCGGGACAAGGCATTTCCAACATGTATCTGGGATATTTAGCAGAAGATGTTTCCAGTTATGATACCGCTATATCCTACTATAAGAAAGCACTCAGTATTTTTAATAAAATTGGAGATAAGGCCAATGCCGCTGAACAAATAAAACTTATTGGTGAAGCAACCAAATACAAAGGTGATCTTAAAGGAGCCTTAAATTATTTTCAAAAAGCGCTTACCATATATGAAGAAATTCATTCAAAAGATGGAATTGCCGGCCTGAATTATTCCATGGGAAGCCTCTACAAAGATATGGCTCGATATGACAAAGCAATGGAATGTTATTCCTATGCACTCGAGATCTATAAAACAGAAGGTTCCGCTATTGACAACGCTAATCTTATCACAGCTATTGGTATCATTCATAATATTAACGGTGATTATAAAGCTGCTAAAAAAAATTATGCAGAAGCTGAGGCGCTGTATATTTCTCAGAAATATGATAATGGTTTATCAAATCTATATACATGGATGGCTATAACTGCCTATAATGAAAAAGACTTAAATACATCACTCGAATATTTTACCCGCTCACATGATATCTACAAAAAAATAAACAGTATAAGCGGACTCATGTATGTGTATGATAATATTGGAAGTATTTATACAGAAAAGGGAGATTATGAGCAAGCCATTGAGTGGCAGACAAAAAGCCTGAACATGGCGCTATCGCTCAAAGGGATGGATAACATCCGGTATGCCTATGAAATGCTTTCCAACACTTACGCCAAAAAGGGAGATTTTAAACGTGCTTATGAAAACTATGTTCTGTTCATTAAATACAAAGACAGTTTGATGAATGAGAATACCTTCAAACAAATTTCAGAATTAGATAAAAAGTATGAAACCGAGAAAAAGGACAAGGAATTACTTTTAAAAGATGCTGAGATCTTAAAACAATCGGCAAAAGCTGAAAAGCAAGCAGCACAAAAAAATTATTTTATTGTTGGATTTATAGCGATGTTACTCGTTTCAGGATTCATTTACAGAGGCTATAAACAAAAAAAGACCGCCAACGATATTATTGAAAAACAGAAAAAAGAAGTGGAGCACCAGAAGCTTTTATTGGAAACGAAACAAAAAGAAATTTTAGATAGTATCCACTATGCCAAGAGGATACAACAGTCGCTCCTTCCTACCGAAAAATACATCGAGAAAAAGTTAAAAGGATAGTTAGAAATACTCCTCTTGAACTTCCCATTTTTCGAATTCATTTCAACAGCATTTTGTTGATTACTTTATTTCATGAGGTTAAAATATACTATTTGTTTTTATAGTTTTATAGAATATAATTAACACGTTCTGTTTATGGCGAAAGAAAAAGAGAAAAAGATTTTCGTTCTTGATACATCGGTGATCATCTACGATCACATGGCAGTGAAAAATTTTAAAGAACATGATGTCGTTATTCCAATAACTGTTCTAGAAGAGCTGGATAACTTCAAAAAAGGAAACGATACCAAGAACTTTGCAGCACGTGAATTCTCGAGATACATCGACAAAATTTCCAACGGACATACATTACAAGACTGGATCAATATCAATGGCAAAGGCCATGGTATGATCAAGATCGAGATGCATCAAAATTCAAAAATAGATGCAGAAAAAGTGTTTGGTGAACGAAAAGGAGATCACCGTATTTTGAACACTGCCATGTATGTGGCAGAAAATAATCCGAACAGAAAGGTGATCATGGTAACGAAGGATATTAACCTTCGTATCAAAGCAAAATCATTGAATCTTACGGCTGAAGATTATGAAACAGGAAAGATAAAAGATGTAAACGAACAGCTATATACCGGAAGAAGCGAAATTCAAAAAGTTTCGACTGAGCTGATCAATGAGATCTATGAAAAAGGATTCTGTGAGCCGAGTGCTTTGCTAAAAAAACAAAAACCTACTTCCAATCATTTCTATACACTTAAAAACGGATCCAAATCTGTTCTCGCATCCTACAGCCCGAACAAAGATGTGATCGAACGTGTTAAAAAAGTGACTGCATTTGGCGTCAATCCACGTAATGCAGAACAAGCATTTGCATTGGATGCCATTATGAATCCGGATATCAAACTGGTTTCTATTCAAGGTGTAGCCGGCACCGGAAAAACCTTGTTATCACTGGCAGGAGCTTTAGAGCAAAGAAGGAATTTTCATCAAATTTATTTAGCCCGTCCAATCGTTCCTCTAAGCAACAAAGACATTGGTTATTTGCCGGGCGATATTAAATCGAAGCTAAATCCATACATGGAACCGCTTTGGGATAATTTGAAATACATCAAAAATCTGTTCAGCGAAAAAGATAAAGAATACAAACAGATCAATGAAATGGTAGAACATGAAAAATTGGTTGTTTGTCCTTTAGCCTACATCAGAGGAAGAAGTTTATCAAATGTGTTCTTTATTGTGGATGAAGCGCAAAACCTTACTCCGCATGAGGTAAAGACAGTTATTTCCCGTGCAGGAGAAAACACCAAGATCATCTTTACAGGTGATATCTATCAAATTGACACCCCATATTTAGATACACAAAGTAATGGATTATCCTACTTGATCGATAAGCTAAAAGACCAGCCGCTGTATGCTCATATAACACTTGAAAAAGGAGAGCGTTCGGAGTTGGCGAACCTTGCAAATGAATTTTTATAATAACCCTTAAAATACTATGCTTGAAAATTATAAATTGTCAAACATTTTATTTTTAGACGTAGAAACTGCTCCCATCGTATATAAATATAATGAACTAAATGAAAATGTCCGAAGCCTGTGGGACTCTAAATTCAGGTATCCTACGAGTGATAGTCCGGAAAATCAATACAAAAAAGCC
>JAEUTU010000074.1 GCA_016786925.1 Bacteroidia bacterium | reverse complement strand
AAGCGACATTGTAAAAAAGACTGGAATAAAAAAAAGACACATCACCAGCGATGGAGTTGTTGGTTCTGACCTAGGATTTTTTGCAGCAGAAAAACTTTTTGTAGAACATAACATCAACAAAAATGATATTGATTATATCATTTTTTGCACAGAGGGCTTGGACTACAAAGGACCTGTTACTGCATGTATTTTGCAGGATAGATTACAATTGAACAAAAACTGTGGCGCCATCGACTTACCATATGGTTGTACAGGGTTTGCATATTGCATCAGCATAGCTAAAGCATTGATCGAATCGGGGCAAGCTAAAAATATAGTAGCCATCACATCTGATATTCCAAGTTCCGTAATTCATCCTGAAGATATGGACCTAAGAATGCTATTCGGGGATGCCGGTGCTGCGACTCTAATTTCGCATACTTCAAAAGAAGAGTTGGCTATTGGTGCATTTTCATTTGGAACAGATGGTTCGGGATCAGAAAATTTAATTGTAAAGGGAAGTGGAACAAGAGGACCGGTTGATGAGGAGTGGCTTGCAAAATATAAAGAGGTTGGTGGATTAAAATACGGACGTATGCAAATGAATGCCTTAGAAATATTCAACTTTGCTTTGCGAACTGTACCACCACTGGTACAGGATATTTTGGAGAAAAATAATTTTAAAAAGGATGATATTGATCTTTTCGTTTTCCATCAAGCTAATTCTTTTCTCTTAAGTGTTCTTCGAAGAAAATTAAAAATTGAAGAGGATAAATTTTTTATTTACATGGAAAATGTAGGCAACACAGTCTCTGCATCTATCCCAATCGCTCTTTACGAAGCAATGAAAGCAGGCAAAGCAAAAAAAGGAGATAAAGTGTTGATCGCAGCTTTTGGTATTGGATATTCATGGTCAGGAACAGTATTTACAATTTAATTCAATTTCGCTTATTGAAAAAAAATTTTATTAAACTATATTTACAAAAAAAAACGATATGGATATTTACGAGTTTACTAAACAGATTGAAGGAGAATTTGAAGATGTTGAACCAGGGACATTGACACCGACAACAAATTACAGGGAAATTAAAAGCTGGAGTTCAATGTATGCACTGATCGTGATTGCTTTTGTTGACGCAAACTTTGATGTTCAATTAAGTGCTGATGACCTTAGAAATTCTCAGACAATAGAAGATATCTATAAAATTGTAATGTCAAAAAAAACATCTTAGCTTGGCACTTCTTTCAATTAATAATGTAAGTATTAGAGGCATCGCCTCCTGTGTTCCTAAAAGCAAGATCTTCACTAAAGACTATCCATACTTTAGTGAGTCGGAGCTTGACTTGTTTGTAAAAAGTGTAGGAATAACAGAGAGAAGAGTCGCTCCTGCAGAGGTCAGCACATCTGATCTTTGTTTTCATGCAGCTGAAAAATTGATCAAAGACCTTGCATGGAATAAAGAAGATATTGATTGCTTAATTTTTGTATCGCAATCACCTGATTATTTTTTACCTGCAACCGCAATCATTCTTCAGAACAGATTAGGCTTAAGCAAAAAAACAATGGCATTCGATGTTGGCTTAGGTTGTTCTGGCTATGTTTATGGCTTACAATTAATGGCTAGCTTATTAAGTAGTGGAAATATAAAAAAAGGACTATTATTAGTTGGCGACAAATCAACATTATCTACTCATATAGAAGACAAAAGTACATACCCCCTTTTTGGAGATGCAGGTTGTGCTACTGCAATGGAATACAATCCAAATGCAAGTATCATGTACTTCAATTTGCAAAGCGATGGTAGCGGAGAAGATGCAATTAAAATTTTAGATGGAGGAGCAAGAAATACTGTTCGCCCTGATACATTCGACATACAAGAGATAGAACCGGGAATAAAAAGAAGCAGAAGACATTTGTCATTAAGTGGTATTGATATTTTTAATTTTGCTCTTAAAGAAGTTAGTGCTAACATCAATGATCTTTTAGCGTATGCACATGTACAAAAAGAGGAAATTGATTATTTCGTATTTCATCAAGCAAACAAATTGATCAACGAAAGTGTCAGAAAAAAATTAAAGGTGACCGACCTTACGAAGGTCCCCTACTCTATCAATTTATTTGGCAATACAAGCTCTGCCTCTATCCCGCTGACTATTACATGCCATTTAAAGAGTGAATTAAAAAAAGAAAAAACAATATTGTTCTCCGGATTTGGAGTAGGTTTTTCCTGGGCATCATGTGTATTCAAATCCAATGAAATTGTTTGTTCTGATCTAATAGAAATATAAAATGAACGATTTTCAGCTCAATAATAAAACAATTCTTATAACGGGAGCATCCTCCGGAATTGGTAAAGCAACAGCACTTATTGCATCCTCAATGGGTGCTTCACTAGTCATTTGTGGAAGAGATGAAAAAAGATTGAACGAAACGCTGCATGCACTTCACAATTCCAATCAACAACATCAAGCTATCATTGCTGATCTCTCTACTCAAGAAGGCATTACTCATCTTATTAAACAGTGTCCGAAACTAGATGGGATCGTTCATTGTGCCGGTATAGTAAAACCTGTACCCATAAAATTCATTCAGCAAAAGCATATAGATGAGATGTTTTCCATAAACTACAATTCTGTAGTGCTGATCAATTCAAATCTTTTGCAGCAAAAAAAGATCGGTGACAACGCTTCTATTGTTCTTATATCAACAATATCAACACAACACAGCTATTTTGGAGGCGCATTATATACAAGCTCTAAAGCAGCCTTGGAAGCTTATTGCAGATCATTGGCGTTGGAATTAGCAGGAAAAAAAGTACGTGTAAATACCATTTCTCCAGCCATGGTAAAAACGGAGATCTATGAGAATACCCTAAAAACAACGCTGAATGAAGAGCATGCAAAAAAATATGAAAGCACCTATCCATTTGGCATAGGAGAAGCCAAAGATGTTGCTAATGCTATCGTATTTTTATTATCAAATGCTTCAAAATGGATCACCGGAACTACTATAAAAATGGATGGTGGGCTGACCTTAGGATATCAAAAAAATGATTAAATGAAAGAATTCTCTGTAATTATACCTGTTTTCAATGCTGAGACTTGTTTGAATGAAACAATTCAGAAGATAGTCCACGTAATGAATAGCTTAAAAAAAGAATATGATATCATTGTTATCGATGATGGAAGCAGAGATCAAAGCTGGAACGTTATTAAAAAGATAAAGTCTGAACATTCTTACATTACTGGCATTCGACTGAACAAAAACTACGGCCAGCACAATGCGATACTTTGCGGTTTAAACCATTGCAATAGCAAATATATTATTACTATTGACGATGATCTGGAACAAAATCCGGAAGACATTGCAAAGCTTTACCAAATTATAAAAGAAAAAGATCTTGATCTGGTTTATGGCATTCCAACTCATGTAAAGAAGAGTCTCACCAGAAAATTTCTTACTTTTTTGTACAAGTTCTCATCAAAGATTGAAAACAGAAAAGCTGATCAAGGCAGTAGTTTTAGAATTTTTACCGAAAAAATGAAGAACAGTGTGATCCATCATGATGGCTCCTTATTCTTTTTAGATGAAATCCTTTTATGGTATACGAATAAGATCGAGTATTTAAAAGTGCATTTCAATACATCGCATAAAAAACATTCCGGTTACAACTATTCTTCTTTATTCGACCTTTCACTCCGTGTGTCTTCATTAAGTTCAACTATGCCGCTTAGAATAGTAAGAATGCTTGGTTTTTTCATTTTTATTTTAAGTTTCTTTTTAGCGGCAATATTTATTGCAAGAAAATTCATGTTTAAAGTTCCAATGGGCTATACCTCATTGATCGTTGCAATATTATTCAGCACAGGCATCATTACATTTAGTTTGGGAATTATAGGGGAATACTTGGGCAATCTGATTGCTCTTTCCAATAAAAAACCTGCTTATTTCATTAATGAAAAAATATGATCGCTGAACAATACGGTTTAGTTTACAAACGTGTTACGCAAGAAGACATTGAACTTATCCGTCATTGGAGAAATCAGCCATTTATAAGAGACACCATGCAATTCAGAGAATACATAACTCCCGAAATGCAACAAAAATGGTTCGAAAGTATCAATAACAAATTCAATTATTATTTTATCATTCAGGCTGTTGGGAAAGAAGTTGGCTTGATCAATTGTAAAAATGCTGATCCCGCAACCCGGGAAGCAGAAGGTGGAATATTTATATGGGATCAATCCTATTGGGACACACCCATCCCTGTTTTTGCAGCATTAACAATGCTTGAAGGCGTATTTGAAATATTTGGAGCATCCGGAGCATCCACAGCAACAGTATCCAAGAACAATAAAAAAGCACTACAGTTCAATAAAATGCTTGGATACGAAATTGTACCGGGAAGTGAATCAAACGAATTTATAAAACTAATACTCACGAAAGAGCGCTATTTACAAAAAACGAAAAAGTTGAAAAAAGCAGCTCAATTGTACAGTAATGACTTTTCAGAGTTGAAATTAACGATCACGGAAAGTGAAGATCTATTGAGCGATGAGATCATTGCCTACATAAATCAAAACAGATGATCTACTTTTTCGCGGGCATAATATAAAACTCGCCCTTCTCATAAAAATCCATCCACTGCTCTTTTGGACAAATAGTTAGCATAAACTCATCCTTCATATTTTCGATATGATACCGGCAGATCTGGTCAACAGAATATTCCCAGCGGGGATTCCGAATATCAAACATTAACACAAAGCGATCCTCATCACTGTTGTTCCAGGCCTCATGATCAAAGCTATCATCAAACACCAATAATTTTCCAGGCTCCCATGTTTTTGTTTGATCACCAACACGAATACCACAATCCTTGGGAATTATAAGACCTAAATGAGAACGCAATACAACTGGAGCAAATCCAACGTGAGGTTTAATATGGGTCTTAGCTGGCAAAAATGAGAAGTCCGCAGATACTAATCCGGGTATCTTTTCAAGAATTGCGGCTGTCTTTGGACATAAACTGCAATTCAAAGGATGTTTGATCCCAAAAAATCTAAACGTAAATACCTTCCAAGAGCCTTTACTTTCGGGAAACAAATAATCAGGAAATGTATTAAGCCAATATCCATTTTCAGAACTCTTACGTAGATTTTGAAGCTCCTCAAGAATGGTTTTATAATTCTCTTCCAGGATTTTCAGTTCCGGAAACTCACTGGTTTCATAAAAATATTTCGGATTCTTTTCTGTAAAGCTCATGACACACAAATGTAGAGAATTTGAAGACAAATAATTCAATTCTGATAAAAATCAGTATTTCTTCTTTTTATTTTTTTCTACCTTTAGAAAAAAAACAATGCTCTGGTTCAGCTTATACAATAATTCCGAGTTTCAAAGCGATCTACCTGCCTATCCAGACATAAGCAGCATTGAAGGGATTAATGAATTAGAAAAAAACTACCTCACGGTTCTCAAAGAACTTGATACATACATCCAACAAAATGGCATACAAAGCCATTTTAATATCACAATGGTTGAAAAGCCTGAATCATGGAAAGTCCGTTCTTTATTGGTATGGGGAGTTAAAATGTATCAGTTTCAAAAACATTTCCCTGAAACCATGAAATTGATGAATAAGATACCGGGAGTTGTCAATATCTGCTTTAATGCCCTGGAGCCGCAGTCTAAAATTGTCCCTCATTTTGGCGACACCAATGCTGTGATCCGATGTCATTTGGGCTTACAAATACCATCAACATTACCTGCATGCGGCCTGAAAGTAAAAAGCATAGAAAAAAGCTGGGAACCCGGAAAAGTGATCGGTTTTATTGATGCATACACACACGAAGCATGGAATTTAACTGATCAGAGAAGAACAATTTTGCTGTTTGATATTTTAAGACCAGAATTCGCACATCAAAAAAATAAAGTATGTGCAACGGTTTTAATGAGTTTTTACTTACAAAATTTAGGAAATATTTTTCCCTCACTTTACAAAATGAACCGTAGCATATTTAAGGTCTTACTGTGCCCGTTCATTTTGTTTTTACAATTGGCAATACCTGTCAGGAATTTTCTGAAAAAATAAAAAGAAACTACTTTGCAGTATCTTGAAAGCGCTCAGAGGTGTACCTGTTCTGCTTAAAACGATTTCCATATTTAAATTTCTTAATGGAATACCTTACAAAAAAAGGCACCCCATAATATATCTTTGGAATGATTATATTTTGAATTAAAAAAGCAAAACAGGTTCTGTAAAACTCTTTAGTTCTTGGCTGCGTATCTTTTGATCCATCTGTCTTGTAGCCAATTTGAAGAGCCAATTTTGAACAAATACTCCAAACAATATTCGAATCATTCGCCTTCATTTCCGTTTTCCAAAATCCAACTTTATCCGTATTCGTTCTTTGCGTTAACCCATGGTGCAATTCGTAGAACATTCTTTTTTTCACGTCCCCTGTCTCATCTACTTTAGTAATTTTCTTTTGGTTATACATGTGATATTGTAGCATAATTGGATCGTATTCAAAGCCTGTAAACGAAGCAATTCTCTTCAATTCTCTTTCCGGATCAGCAACTAGGTATTCATATTTTAACTCCATAAATCTTTCCTTGCCTATCTTTTCTCTTTTTTTATAAAGTTGAGAATACATTCTTTGCCATATAAACGCTAACAGCCAATAATTACTTCTATTTTTCTTTTTTATAAAGCCTTTTTCTCTTTCTCTTAAAATTCTTTTCATTTTCACTAATGCATTGTCTCTAGGATCACGGTTAAGAATAATGAATTTACTTTCCGGAAAAAAGATTGCAACTTTTTCAATAAAATCATGAAACTTCAGCTGCTTATCTATTATTGTAGTTACACTTGATTTATCTTTTTCGGGGTAAAAACATAGGTAGGTAATTTTAACAGCGGTATGATAATCCAGGTCGTCTTTATACTTTTCTAATGTTCCCTGTAATTCTTTTCTACTTGTAAATTGTGCTTCTAATACACCTTCCGAAAACAGGTAAAAGTCATAACAATACTGATCAATGAGCTTTGATGTCCAATTGGTAATCTTCCCGTATTTATAATAAAGATTAAATGCAAACGGTTCTTCAACTGGTGAAACGATATTCTTGTGCATATTGAACATAGAAGAAAGTAGAGTGCTTCCTGTTCGTCCGGTAGAAACAATGAAATGAATCTGAATAGCTTTTATTTGATCTATACTAATAGCGTTTACCATAATTTAAATAAGCAATTAATCTTTATCTTCATTAACTATTGAATAGTCCATGCGATTATAAATGGTGGTATATCCAAATTTTGAATATAAAAACCGGGTAACAGTACGTATCATGTGGCGGAACCAAAATGGCAAATTGTAATAAAAGATCATAACGAATGCATTGAACTCATAACGATAATACCCCAGCTTGCTCTTCAAAAAGCTTCCTTTACCATGTGAAATGGTAGGTAAATAACCATACTTCTTTCCATACTCCTCACAGATATACTCTATCTGTGCTACCTCATTATCAGTAAGGTGTTTTTTCCATTTATTAATACTCTCGGTATTCACCGGTTTCGATAAATTACCGTGATATTTAAGAAATGTTTTATGTTCTTTTTGAATATTCGAATTTTTACCTAGTTCTGATCTTAATTTACTTTGGAAACTGATCATCTCATCCTGGAAGGTAATCCCAAGGTGATCACATATACCTTTCAAACCATTTACAGGATCGCTAACTAGATCTTCATATTTAAGGGTGTAAAATTTCTGAGGATTTTTAGATTTAAATTTTTCGATCTTTAGATTATCATTCAACCAGCCATGAGCCAAAACGCTTATGTTTTTTATAGGATTGGTCTTTTTGATTGACTGAATGTTATCTCTGTAATCACGAACTAAATGAATGTATTTCGCTTCAGGAAATATTTTATGTAAGTCATCTAAAAAAACAGCGTATGGAGGATTTTTGTCTACCAGGAGCATGATCTTCTCTTTTTCAAATTCAGTTGGAAAAGACAAAAAAACGATCTTCATCAACAAATTTAAATTAAGCTGTTCTGGCGGAAAAGATAATATCCGGTCTGTTAAAAACTGCTTATCTATCGCCCAAAAATTTTTAAACTTCACATCTTCATAGATATCCTCAATGAACTGTAGAATATCTTTTTTATCCCATTTTTGATGATCCTGATACCGTTGCTTCACATGCACAATAACCTTTGATTCAAAAGGAGAAATTGTATGCTTATTGGCATTTAGCATTGTTCGTAAAAGCGTTGTTCCGGAACGACCTCGTGCTACAATAAATGCAAATTGAATTTGCTTTAACTCTTCTATTGTCATAAATACGGTTAAAAAAAAAGCACTTTAAAAAGTGCTTTTATCTATAAATAATGTGATCCTATTTTTCTTTTTTAAGAGATTCTAAATATTCAACCAATTGAGTTGTTTTAACTTCTTTTCCATCAACAATAATTGTTTGAATACCTGCTGCCAACAACATTGTTTTCAATGTTTCTTTATGATTCTCTCTGATCATAACAGCTACATACTTTGCTTTATTAGAAGCAGTTAAAGTACTGGTAACAGCAGTAACATTTTTAATACTTTTTTTAAATTTATCATTTACAGCTAACCTCTGTTGGTCATTTGAAATATTATCAACATCAAATGTGAAAGAAACTGTTCTTTCATTTACTTTTTGTTTGGCCGTTTTACTGTCAAAGTATGCTTTATTCTGAGCTACCAAAGAAGCAACAGATGAAACCATAAATAGGAGTGTAACTAATATTATTTTTTTCATGATTATCGTTTTTTTTGTATGACTGTAAATGTAATAAAATGGTTGCACAAAAGGTAATTTATATCTTATTTTTTCTCTTGATGATCGGCACCCATCAAAACATATTGTAAAATATTAGCCCCCATTTTAAGAGCTTTTTGGCGAGCCTCAGGAGAATCCTTGTGAACTTCCACACTTTCCCATCCATCCCCCAGATCGCATTCAAAATCATAAAAGCACACTAATCTACCCTTATAAATCAAACCAAATCCTTGTGGTGCCTTGCCTTCATGTTCATGAACCTTGGGCAAACCATTCGTAAAATCATACTTCTGATGGTAGATCGGATGTGAAAAGGGCAATTCCACAAAATCCAACTCCGGGAATACTTTTTTCATTTGGTTCCGCACAAATTTATCCATGCCATAGTTATCTGAAATATGTAAAAAACCGCCACCTGACAGGTAATTCCTTAAATTTTCCGCTTCCTGAGCATTAAATACGACATTCCCATGTCCGGTCATGTGCACAAAAGGGTAATTGAAAATGTCGGGACTCCCCGCTTCAACAATTCCCTGCTCCGGATGGATGGATGTTTTTAAATTATCGTTGCAAAAGTTGATCAAATTGGGTAGAGAGGTCTCCAAGTTGGCATACCAATCACCTCCCCCATTGTATTTTAAAAGAGCGATCTTGTAGGTTGGTGCTCCGGTAAAAGCAAACAAGGAAAAACAAACCAGTAGAATTGTAACTATTTTTTTCATTGATCAGCTTATTTTCTTTTTGGCCTCCTGAAGAGATAGAAACATCGCATTAAAGCGCTCGAGCAATTTAGTCATAAACTCTTCATCCAGCATCTTTTTGATGCCTTCCAAACCATCTACTTCAGCATGTAATAATTTAAATGTTTGTATCATCGGACCGGCTTCAAATTGAACCTGATACTTATCATTCATTGAAAATACCGTTATCGTGATCTTCTCGTGAGGTATATATCCTATTATTCTCATAAATCTTAAGCTTTATAGGGTCCACTATTAAAGAAATTGGAATTTTCATCCCCTTCCTTCCTGATCTTCGCTTGAATACGGATCGCCAGATCAGCATAATGCCCCAGTTTCGATTTTCTTAAAAAATCTCCTGCTCTTTCATCACCATTTATGTAATTCGCCATTGCTGCCCAATGAAAGGCTTTTTGATCCATCAATAATTGAAAGGCTTTTTTATCTTCCCAAATAGCATTCACAAAAGCTGCCAAAATAATGTGCTTATGAACCAATAAGTACTCAAAAGGTTTGGGCCAGCGACTTACAGCATCTCTCAACTGCACCAACTCTTCCAAATTATGTTTCAACAGCCAGTGCTTTGCATCTTCCTTCCCTTCTATCCAGTCCGATGCGATCTCTATTACTTCTTTCGGGTAATGCATAGTGCTAAAATTTAACGATCATTCTTAAATTTAACTGTCGTTGAGTTAAATAATTAGGAACTGCATACTGCCTGTTCGTTACATCTTCTACCCAAATATAGGAAACAGTATTATTTGTTCCCAACAAGTTGAATACTTCTAAACTCAACCAAACAGAATTCAAATAACGGCCAACACCTTTTTCTTTACGTGTTCTTTTTTCTTTTAACAATTGGTATGAAAAGCCGAGATCCACTCTTCGATATGGTGGCATACGCAATGTTTGCTTATATCGCTCGGCACCGGGTGGACCAAAAGGCACTCCCGCTCCAAATAGTAGATTCAGATGCATTTTCAGGTCGGGTAATCCCGGCATTTTATCCTGAAAGAAGATGGCAAAATTAACACGCTGATCAGTTGGACGTGGAATGTATCCGGGAAATTGCTTGGTACTGTCAACCGCCACATCATTCACTGTTACTCCCGGCTTAATTAATTCTCCATCACTGTTATAATAATCGAAATAAAAATCATCTTTTATATCTTCCTGTGTTTGCATAACAGAAAGTGAAAACCAGGATTCCACTCCTTTTACAAATTCTCCATTTACTTTAAAATCAATCCCTGTAGCATATCCTCTTGCATTGTTCTTTGCCGAATAACGGATGCGTACATTGTCAATCTCATAAGGGATCAAGTTGTCGAGGTATTTGTAATAGGCCTCTACCACAAACTTAAATGGTCTTCTCCAGGCTTTAAAATTATAATCACTGGTCAACACAAAGTGAATAGATGTTTGCGCTTTCAGATCATAATTGATGATACCATTTCTATCTCTTAACTCACGGTAAAATGGCGGTTGATAGTAATAACCTGTAGAGAATTTAAACAAGAAATCTCGCTTCCAATTCGGCTTATAGCCCAATGTTGCTCTTGGACCAAACAAGGCTTGCTGATTCAAGCTCCAGTAGTTAGCACGCACACCTGCGGTTAAAGAAAGATTGGATGTATCTTTCAGCTCTTTATTGTAAACGCCTTGCAAAAACCCTGATACACGGTCGGACGTGATGTTTATCTTTTGTTTGATCACATCTTGTAATTCAAATCCATCTACAGGAACATAAGGTACAACTGTAGGAACAGCAAAATCGGCACTGTCTACATATTTCCACTCACTTAGTTTATCAGAGATGTCTTCATGAGAATATTTGACACCCCATAATACCTGTTTCTTTCTATCAATATTATAATTCCCTTTGTGCTCCAGGCTGTAAACATAAGCTGTAAGATTGGTACGAGCATGCTGTAAAAATGTACCTACGCCTAAGTTCGCAACTGCATCACCAAAATTTTCTTCACCAAAATCGGTTTCCAACTCATCAATAAAATACTGTCCTTGGATATCAAAAGCTTCACTTTCCTGACTATTAAAAACAGATCCAATAAAACGAAGTGTAGCTTTTTCATTATCGGAACGGTAAATAGCAGACAAGGCGCCCATCATGGTTTGAAACTTATCGATCTCCTGCCCATCAAAATAGATCTTCAATCGCAAGGCTTGGTTCAATGTTCCAAAATCGGTTTCTCTACTCTCCGGAACGATCTGGTAACTATTGCTGGCATAATTTCCTAAAAGGTCCAATTGCCAATTCGTATTTACATCAAATGTAAAGTAGGCTTGTCCATCAATGAACATTGGTTTGTATGCACCTTTTGTATCAAGTGATCGCAATAAGTATTGATTTGTTTTATAGCGGGCGCCTACCATCCAGGTAAAGCGATTGCTTTTACTCATCCCTTCCAAATGCAAATTGGTTCCCAACAAACTGCCGGAAAAAGTACCTGCAAATTTTCTTGGTCTGCGATATTGCACATCCAATACAGACGACATTTTATCACCGTACTTTGCTTCAAATCCTCCAGCCGAGAATAAAACGGAGGATACCATATCGGGATTAATGAAACTTAATCCTTCCTGCTGACCGGAACGCACCAAAAATGGACGATATACTTCAATTCCATTCACATACACCAGATTCTCATCAAAATTACCGCCACGCACACTATACGCTGAACTTAACTCATTCCGGTTGGAAACGCCCGGCAAGGTAAATAAGATCGCATTAAAATCCTGACTGGCGGTTGGAATATGACTAATGTTGATAGGGTCGATACGGGAAGTAGTTTGATAACGATTTTCATCGGTTACCTCTACAGTCGTGATCTGATTTTTAAATTTAAGAATGCGGTTGATCTCTAATTTTTCATTCGGAGCAAGTTTCACAACACGCTGTTCTTGAAAGTGACTAATGCTATAAAAAACGATCGTTAATTCAGCATCAGCGGGAATTTTATAAGAATACTCTCCTTTTGCATTTGAATAAGCAGGTGCTTGTGTGCCACCTAAGATAGAGATGCTTACATCCTCTACAGGGTCGTTATCTTCACCCAATATCTTACCGTAAATGGTGGCTGTACTTTGTGCGTATAGAGCACTACCAACAAAAAATGAAAGGATAAAAAATAAATATTTCGAAACAAAAGTGGGGAACATTGATCTACGCAAAATTTCTGATCGAAATAATTTTAGTTTTTCTTTTTATAATCGCCTCTTTTCCAAGCCTGAATAAATTTAGCCCAAGCAATCGGATTTAATAAGTTATTGGGAGGTAACTGACCGGCATAATACAGCTTACTTTGATATTGTTGCATGCTGTACTTGTAATTCAAACTGGCATCCATTGCCATTCCGGTCATACGTTCCTTCATATCCGCACGAGCCATATTTCTGCTGGCCCTGTCCAGATCATCCTCGGGCATTTCTAACTTCAGGAAAGCTTGTTTGAATTGTTCTTTTGTTGGCCAAGGATACACCTCAGTCGTTTGTAAATAAACAGTATCTGTTCTCAACACCTGAATTAAAGAATATTTATTGGTGGTTAGTGTATCAGGAATAATGAAAGAAGCATTGGCATAACCGATCGCAGAAAATTGAAGCGTATCACTTTCTTGTGCTACAAAAGAGAAGTAACCAAAATAATCGCTAATGGTACCTCTATTGGTGTTTTTAATGATGATACTTGTATATGGAACCGGCTTCAAACTGTCTCCCTCCACCACAATACCGGTAAACTGAACCAGTTTTCTAGCTTTTGACCCATCGTCTTGCCACTTCACTTTTTCCTGTGCAAAGGACGTACTGATTGCTAATACACCAATCAAACTCAGAATTAATTTTCTCAACATCATAACTTCAATTATCTTTTCCCAAAGATAAACATTTTAAAAGCGTTTAACCACTTTTACAAACTGTTTTTAGCATTTTTTATTGCCTACACTTCAATAAATAAAAAAGTATGGATATTTTTTCGATATTTACTTAACAAAATCCCCACAAATGAATCGATCTATACTTTCCTTTTGCTTTTGCATTATCCTTTTTACTACAAAAGCTCAGATAACAATTACAAGCAACGACATGCCCGATGCAAATGACAGCATTGTGCTGAGTACTGCGAATAACAACTCCATTAGCTATCCTATTATTGCCGATACAAATGTCATTTGGGATTATTCAACACTTGTTCCACAAATTCAAATGTATGACAAGTACGATTCACCGATGAGTTTTACCACACCCTTCAATCTGCTTTTTAACATATTGAATACGTCCTATGGACGCGACAACTACGATCTTACTAGTATTAATATTCCGATTGTTCAATTAACTGCAGCATACGACTTTCTGAAAGAATCGTCCTCGAGTCTAAAACAGATCGGAGCAGGCTATACCATTAATGGAGCTCCACTCCCGTTTTATTATACGAGTGCAGATGTACTTTACAATTTCCCGCTTACATACGGAGATCTTGATTCCTGCGATTTTCAATTCGGTTTACCAATTCCAACATTGGGTTATTATGGCCAAACCGGTCATAGAGTGAACCATGTGAACGGATGGGGAACGCTACTTACACCTTATGGCTCTTTTCAAACGGTTTTAGTGACCTCTAAGATAAATACAATTGACACAGTTTACATCGACACACTTTCATTTGGAACTAACATTACCCGTCCAACCCGCTACGAATACAAATGGCTAGCAAATGGCATGAAATCGCCTGTATTACAGATCAATGCTACTGTAGCCGGTGCGAATCTCAACACAACAAATGTTCAATACATTGATAGCTTACGATCGAACGTGCCACATGTTGGGATCACGGAGAATGAACTTAACAACTCTTTAAGAGCATATCCGAACCCTAGCTCTGGTTCGATAACAATTGAATACATGGCAAAACAGGAAGAGAATACAAGTATACTTATCAAAGACCTTACAGGAAGAACGATCCGTTCGTTCAGCTACCAAACAGTTGTTGGTGAAAACAAAACAAGGCTCTCAATAGATGATCTGAATGCAGGGATTTATTTCATTTCACTTCAACTTAACAAAACATCTATCAGCAAGAAAATCGTTATTTTGAAATAAAACGATCTTTAAGCCGGAGGAATTTTTCTTCGATAAAATGATAAGTCGCAATAGAAACAATGATCGTCAAGATCAGGATCGAGAGCGACATGATGATCAAATAATATTTATCGGGATGTAGAACATCTACCCCTATTTTGCTGGCGATGGTCATACATACGGCAAATAGGATCATGTGATAACAATACATGCCGTAGGTATATCTTCCTAAAAAGCTCAACCATTTCCAACGTCCTATTTTATAAAAAGAACGCTCAGCAAAATTTTGTTCAGCTATTATAAAAGCAAAAAACAAAGTGAATAGGAAAGGCATAAATGATTGAAAAATGATCTTACCTGAATCGATCATGCTTATTTTGAAACGGAATAAAAACAAAATTATTCCGGCAGCATAGATCAAAACAATGTATTTACGTGACATTACTTTGAATTTATTCAAAAACGTTTCATTCTTAAACAAAATAGCGATCAGGGCCCCCATCGCCAGATCGGCCATACACGACAATGTGTGAAATTTGATCAAAACACCTTTACCACCGGATAAAAACAAACGATAACACAAAGCCGAAATAATCACCAGGACAAAAAATTTCCATAAATGCTTAGTAGGCAAAAATGCTACAATAAATGGCGCTAAGAGATAAAATTGCTCTTCCACAGAAACGGACCATAACACTCCAATTACCACATTACTGATCCCATTATAAAAGAAGTCGAAATTACCTGCAAAGAGATAATAAAATAAAGGATCTAATTTTTGAGTAGTGGCTTTCAATGGAATGGACTCTCCTTGAACGATCCAAGGCACTAAGTAAAGACTCAAGAGAATGATCAAATAGTAAAGCGGAATGATTCGTAAGGCTCTCCGGATATAAAAATTACGGATACTTACCTTCGAAAATTGTTCTTTTTCCGTCAGCAATAAATAAGTGATCAAAAAGCCACTCAATACAAAGAAAAAACTTACTCCCAGATCACCATTCAATAAGTATTTATAGCGAAATAATTCCACTTTGGGATTGGTACTTTTATAGCCTAGATTATTGACTGCATGATTGACAAATACAAGAAAAAAGGCGATAAACCTCAATCCATCCAAGTTGGGAAAGAATATTTTCTTTGTGTTTTCCATTTCGGGACACAAATATGGCGTTTTTCAATGAATTTTTACGGTTGCTGATTAAGAGATAAATCGTAAATTCGCTGGCGAAAATTTAGAAAAAACAAAATGGCAAAATTCAATTCATTAAAAGTTGTTGATGTAGTTAGAGAAACAGCCGATGCTGTATCGGTTGCATTTGAAGTACCGGCAAATCTGAAACAAGATTATAAATATATCCAAGGGCAATATTTAACCTTAAAATTAATGATCAATGGAGAAGAAGTGAGACGCTCCTACTCTATTTGCAGCAGTCCGGTTGAAGAGAACGAATTACGTGTAGCGATCAAAAAAGTGCACAATGGAAAAGTTTCTACATACATCAACGACAAAACAAAAGTAGGTGATGTAATAGAAGTAATGACTCCAATGGGTACATTCTATTCGGAGATGAATGCTTCCAACAAAAAGAATTATGTTCTATTTGGGGGTGGTAGTGGTATCACTCCAATGCTATCTATCCTAAAAACAGTTTTAAAATCAGAGCCAAACTCAACCATTACCTTGTTCTATGGTAACAATGATGAGGCAAGTATCATTTTCAAAAAGCAGATCGATACTTTAGCTGCATCTAATGCTGATCGTTTGAAAGTGTATCATATTTTAAACACTGCACCTGCAGGTCACCCGGCACTACTAACAGGCTTAATGACCAAAGAAAAAGATTTGGAATTGATCAAAACTTATGTTAATCTAAATGCTGACAACGAATATTTCATTTGCGGGCCAACACCAATGATGGACAATGTAATGGCAGCATTAAAAGAGATCAAAGCTCCTGAAGCAAAAATCCATATTGAATATTTTACAGCACCGGTTAATGCTGAAGAAGTAAAAGCAGCAGCAAGTTCATCGGCAGCAAAAGCCACTATCATCATGGATGGCGATGAAAAAGAAGTAGAATTATTGCCTAATGAAACGATCCTTGAAGCAGCATTACGAGTTGGAATGGATGCTCCTTATGCTTGTCAGGGAGGCTCATGTTGTACTTGCCGTGCTTTAATCGAAGAAGGGAAAGTAGATATGGCTGTGAATTATGCGCTTTCTAAATCAGAAGTGGAACGTGGTTATATTTTAACCTGCCAGGCACGTGCTACTACTCCGCATGTAACTATCAATTACGACAAAGGAATGTAATATAACGGATTTATTCCGTATAGATCGAAATGCCTTTATCTGTTTGAATAACTAACGTGTTAGTTTCTAACCTGAAGTTTTTGAATGCAGATAAAGGCATTTTAAATTCACGCTCTTCCGTGGTTTTTAAATTATACGACTTTACTTCATTACCGCTCTTAAAATATACCCAATCTCCTATTGCCTGGATCTTCTCGGCATTTTTAACGGGAATAGTTTTATAATACGTTCCATAAATATCAAACACTAAAATTCCTGTTTGAGGATTATTGAGGTATAACTTATTATCATATTCCAAGAGGTAATTCGGTTGAAGCTCAATATGGATGAGAAGGTTAATATTACCGGTTTGCTGCGTTTTTTCATAGGTCTGACTTAAACGCAACAATTCAAAATTTTGCTGATCATAGATCCATAAGCCGCTATTATGCGATGAACAAGCTAATTGTACTTGCTGATAGCCCAATACATCGAAACTTACAGGTTCGGTATTTAAACTTAAGGTATTATCTAAAAACACCACCTGTGAGAAATTCTTATAATACACCAATACACGCAGCATATTGGTAGCGTCCACAAAATCGATATTCCCTAAATTTTTATTACTGTATTTATAAAGTTCTTTGCCTGTTTTGTCAAACTTAGTCAGCTCATTTCCTTTTACAACATAAATATTGCTTTGATTGTCGGTCGTAAAAAAATCTACTTCAATGGAAAGTTCTTTCACCAGCTTAAAATCAGCTTTTGCGGGGCTAAGCAAAAGACAAAAAAAACATATAAAAGCAAAAACGAGTCTCATCTTATTCTTTAACTATTTTTCGAACAAATTGTTTGTCTCCAATTATTAGCCTAACAAAATAAATGCCTGAAGTTGATTCATTCAGATCTATTCTCATTTTTGAAATTAAATTATTCTCTAACAGAACCAATTCTCCAATTGCATTATAGACAAAAAGCTGCTTTTTTGCTGAATTATTTAATAATGCATCATCAATACTTAAGTCAATAGCTCTAGTAAAAGGATTAGGATAAAGGCCTATTTTATTCCCACTTATCGACTCATCCTCAATTGTGGTCGAGCAAATAACACTACTTGAAAAGCTTATACCCGAGGAGTTATAATTTGTCGTATTAACCGGACCATATAGAGTCGTATCAATCAATGAGGTATCTGCTAAAGTATTAAATATTGTATACAAATTAGTTGACATTGAACCACTAACAAACGTACACGCTGAATTCCCAATTGAATCTAGCTTGGCGAAGGAAGTCGAATAAATTGGACCGTTATTTATTTCGTTAAACGAACAAACAATGTCTTTCTCCGGTGTTTCAAATGCATAAAATTTATGTATGCTAGATAAATTATGAGTTTGATCAATTTTTTTAACCCACACACTTTGAAATAGAGAATCCAACAACATTATAGTAGACTCATAGCATACTAAAAACTCGGATTTTCTTGTAATTGAAACCGACAGATCAGGATCTGTGACTGAAGGAGTTGGGAAAGAAACACCTTTTACAAAATTTAGAGATGAATCTATTTGAAACAATTTTGGACCATATGGAGGCTCAACCAAAGTTGTCAAATAAATAGAATTATTATGCTCAACGGCCGACACTATATCTATGTTATCATAATTAGTTTGGCTTAAGACAGAATCCAAATTACTATCAAGTTCTATTACACTAGTAAAATCACCAGGAAGCCAATTCGCCTTACAAAAAATAACGATATTACCACTATTTCTAACCAATAACAAAACATTACCTTGATAACTTATATATGTTGCCAAGTTCCCAATTTTTTTTGAAAACAATAAGTTTCCTGCACTATCTAGTTTCAACATTTCAAGTATAGTAGGATCTGCAACACAAGCAAGAAATAGGTTAGATTGCTTATCCTCAACCACACTAAAATCAGGAAATTGATTTGACAACAAAGATAAATACTCCTTTTCCCAAATGATGGCTCCTTGAGAATCTACTCGTATTAATTGAAAGCCAAAAGTTGCATTTCCTATAATTCGTGAACAAAGTAAAAAATCGCCATTTTTTAAATGTAAGACTTTCATACCATCTATAATGCCATATGATTTAGCCCAAAGGGGTGCCCCATTTGTATCCGTCTTGTATAATCTATTCGGCCCGGCCCCTTTAAAGTAATAGCCTGTTGAATCAACATAACACAATTGGTCGCGCTGATTAATATTTCTAACAAACAATCCTGATTGTGCAGAAGAATTAATAGTTGCAATTAAAAAAACACAAACACATAATTGTAATATTTTCAGTTTATGCATCACTTTTTATTTAAACAGTCTATACTAATGTACAAAAAAACGATTGATCTCCTCCACATACTTCCTATCATTCGACAAACGAGGCACCTTGTGCTGACCACCCAACTTATTTTTTGACTCCAACCATTTGTAAAAAGTACCGGATGGTAATACTCTCACAATTGGTTTCCGAAGAGCCAGATCATTATAACGCTTGGCTTCATAATCGGAGTTGATCGCTTTTAAGGCATTATCCAACAGTTCCGAAAAGTATTCGATAGTATCCGGCTGTTTCTCAAACTCGATCAACCATTCATGTGCTCCTGTTGCAGCATCACTCATAAACACGGGTGCTGCAGTATATTCACGGATCTGTGCATGTGTTTTTTCACAGGCAATGGCCAGCGCTTTATCGGCATTATCAACGATCACTTCCTCACCAAAAGCATTCATAAAATGTTTGGTCCGGCCGGTAATTCTAAAACGGAAAGGGTGCAAAGAGCTGAACTTGATCGTATCGCCCAGCATATAGCGCCACAATCCGGCATTGGTAGAAATAATTGGTGCATAATTTACATCCAATTCCACTTCATCCAAACGCAAGGTTTTCGGATTGTCTTTTCCAACATCACTTGCTTTGATAAATTCATAATAGATCCCATAATCCAGCATCAACAACAATTCGTCTGAATTACATTGATCCTGAATACCAAAGAAACCTTCTGTAGCATTGTATAATTCAAGGTAGTTCATATCCGGTTTATTGAAAACCTTTTTGAATTGCTCTCTGTACGGATTAAAATTTACTCCTCCATGAAAATATACTTCGAGATTAGGCCATACTTCCGAAATATGCTTTTTACCTGATCGCTCCAACACGCGTTGCATAATGAGTAACATCCAGGATGGCACACCGGCTAAACTAACCATATTCTCATTCATGGTTGCTTCAGCCAGCTTCTCCAATTTATCATCCCATTTATCCATCAATGCAATGGAAAGATCAGGCGCTCTGAAAAACTCTGCCCAAATAGGAAGATTATTGATCACAATAGCAGAAAGATCACCATTTTGTGATTCATAGCCATTGGTATAATCAGTGACTAAGCTTCCTGCCAAAGCCAAATTCTTACCTGTAAATAATTTTGTTTCGGGATTCAAATTACAATGTATAGCGATCATATCACGGCCACCATTGTAATGTGCATCATCCAAACTTTCTTCACTCACAGGAATATATTTGCTTTTGTCATTCGTTGTACCCGATGATTTTGCAAACCATTTGATATCGGTATTCCACAATACATTCTGCTCCCCTTTGCGAACCCTTTCAATATAAGGTTTCAAAGAATCATAATCCTGAACAGGAACGGAAGTACGGAATTGTTCTACATTAGAAATAGAAGCATAATTATGCACCTTGCCCCACTCCGTATCTTTTGCCGACTGGATCAATTTACTCAACCAT
>JAEUTU010000037.1 GCA_016786925.1 Bacteroidia bacterium | reverse complement strand
GCCTCAGCATTATACATTCTGCTGATGATCTGCCAGGCAGTTTTTAATTTTGAATCGACTGTTTCGGTATGCTGTTTTGCCATAACGAAACAAATATATAAAATAATTTATTTATTATGCAAGCATAATAAAAACTATTTTCATGATAAATATCATCCGGAGGGCTTATTTGATCGATTCCGCCTTTTTCAAGAATTGCTGGGCATTTCCCTCATCTCCTAAATTACGGTATGTAAGGCCAATAAATCGGTAAGCCGATTTGTAATTCTTATCGATCTCGGTTGCTTTTTTAAAGTATTGTATCGCCTTCATAAAGGACTGATTCGCATTTGCCTGATCGTTTTGAGCACGGTACGCCTCTCCCATGGCACCATAAGCACTCCCTAAATTGCAATTCGCTTCCGCATCGAATTTATTCAACTCAATAGCTTTAGAAAATGCTTTTGCCGCTTCTTGGAAATTGCCAATAGAGAACAAACAGGTGCCAATATTATTGTGATACATTCCTTTATCAGGATTCATCTCACTCGCTCTGCTATAGCTTTTGAAAGCCGCCTCGTAATTCTTTTGCTCATAATAGATCTTACCTGCCACATTATGTGCATCCGGAAACAATTCATAGATCTTCAATGCTTTCTCAATGTTTTTCTGAGCGGTCTTAAGGCGATATTCCCGTTCCTGCGGACTTGCCACCGCAAGTGTATCCTTATTCACCATGTGGTTGGCATGATAAAACAGCATGTGTGCACTATTGGGAACGGTTTCAATATCTTTTCCAAAAAGCGTAGTATCCGATTTCCAATCCTTATTTCTGGAGAATGTTTTGGCCGAATATAATGCACTTATCCCTACTATAATGATCATAGCCGTTTTCCCTTTCATGATCATAAACGGGTTGTTGGCTGAAGGCGACCAATCCATCTTCAACAGCTTCATCAATAAATATACAAGTGCTAAACAGAATGCAATGGAAGGAAAAAACAACAAACGCTCCGCTAAATGCGTACCGATCATCATAAATAAATTAGAGGCCAATGCCATTCCAATTAAATAGAAGAAGATACAGAACGACAAGATGTGTTTTTCTTTCAATTTTTTAAAGGCAAAATAAAGCAGATACACATGAAAGGACAAAGCCAACAACAAGCCGATATTTCCCAATGAGGTTACCAATGGAATAGTATCAAAAGAATAATCGGATGAAAGTGGATGCGGGAATAACAATAAAAGGAAATACTTGCCCATAATATAAATGGCCGTCAGTTTTTGATGAATAACATTGCTTGTAGCCATTAATGAATTATCCACCACCGGAATATTATCAATTCCTAAACTACCAATGATCTTCACATGCATGATCATATAAAAAACAGCCAAAGCTAAAACGCCTCCAGTTATTTTAGCATTCAGTTTAATAGGTGCATCGGTAAAAAAATAGATAAATAAAGGCACCAAGGCTACAAATACAATGGCAGATTCTTTTGACAACAAAGCCAAAAAGAAACAGAAAAGTGAACTTAATAACATCAAGACTTTTCCATTTGTAATGTATTTATGTATGGCCAATAAGGACAATAGCAAAAACACCATACTACTTAATTCATCACGACTTTTAATATTCGCGACAACTTCGGTATGAATAGGGTGAGCAGCAAATAAAAGCGTAATAGCAAACAGCACATACACATTCCACTTCAAATATTTCAATAATACCAGAAACAGAAGCACACATGCCAGTGCATAAAAAAGAACATTCATCAAATGATGAAAATGAGCATTGTCGGGTGACAATTGCCACTCAACAGCAAACATAGCTTTGGTTAACGGGCGGTATAAATTTTTCTCATTATTAGCATACCCTTCGCGATAGCTCGATGAGAATATTTCTTTTAAAGCAGAAGTTCCTTTTTTTGTAAGCTGATTTTCTTTGATCACCGAATAGTCATCCAACACAAAACCATGATTCAGCGTGTTGGCATACAATAAAAATGAAACAAGAGCGATCAGCAAGGATAACTTTATCACTAAGCTTTTGCTGAGCACAAAGTTTTCTTTCTTTTTAGAAACACTTTCTTTTTTATTGTTATTCTTTTTCGATGACATAGTTCAATAGCTATTTACTTTCGATCAAATAATAAACACAAGTAGTAAGATAATTTCTGAGATAAGGAATATTCCGGATAATAACATTTTGTTTTATTGGTCGCCAATTAAACTTGAACGTATAGATCGGATTCAATAAATAATGGATCTTGTGCAACACATTGTATCCTGCTGATTCCGTGATACGCTCGAAACGTTCAATGGAGATACCTGTCTCTTTGATCTCCAACAGATCCACCACATTTTCATTAAAAGCTCTCAATAAGAACTCATAGATCCCAAACGGCAACAAATGCACATAAGGAAAACGGGACAAGAATTTACTTCTACAAACTTGCTGATGCCCACCAAAAGGCATTTGCCATGGCGGAAAGCCGAAATAAATAACACCTTTCGGATTTAAAAAATGCTGCAATTCTTTCAATAATTTTTCCTGATCGTGAATGTGCTCGATCACATCTTTAAGGATGATAATGTCGAATTTACCTCCCAGATCAGCATTCACATCGATCTTATAGATATCACGATTGATAATCATGGCTTTCTTCTCTTCAATAGGCTTAGCATGAAAATGTTGAAAATATTCACTTTTGGGCTGGTTCAGCTCTACTCCTACCACAATACATCCTCTTTCGATAAAAGGCTTTAAAACACCACCCTCACCGCAACCGATCTCTAACACACGCATTCCCGGCTTTATCTCTCTTTTTGCTTCAATAAAAGGAATGATGTATCGCTCCGAATTGATCGCCTGATGATTAAAATAAACTTCTTTGTTTTTATGAAACTCGAACATCGTTAAATACTGATCTTTGTTATATCACAAATATAACAATTTATAGACACGATCAGGCGATGATCTCCTGCACCCTACCAATCTGGTAAGAATCGAGCTGCACTTTGATGCCTCTGGAATGAAAAGCAGCACTGGTAAGGATCGCATGCACCTTTCCACGTGTACGTTTTCCTGTCCGTTGGTCCTTTTTCAGAACAATATCTACTTCCTGTCCGATCTTAATATTCGAGCGGTACATATTCGGTGTCTTTTCGACTTGCAAATTCATGGATGGCATATCACAAAAATACTTAAATTTGATAATACTTTTCAATATCATTTCCTATGAAAAATTTTCTGTTAAGTTTCGTCTTTATCTGTTTTATCTCCTCTCTTTTTGCACAAGGGAATATGAAAACCCGCAAATGGAGAAGTACAGAATTGGATTCATTGACCAAAGCGCAAACTTTGTTTGAAGAAGAAAATTTTGTGATGGCGCTTCCAATTTTTGAAGCATTGCATAACAGTCACCCTAAGGAATTATACTTAAAGTATGTCTACGGTATTTGTGGCTTATACCGCAGCGATATGCATGAAAAATCATTACAAATGCTGAGTGAAGTGTATGAGAAAAACAAAAAAGCAGCGGATATTGAATACGACCTTGCAAGAGCTAATCACTTCAATTACAAATTTGATGAAGCCATTCTATTGGTTGAAAAATATCTGAAAGGGAAAAAATTGACCGAAGCACAAAGAAAAGCGGGAGAACAATTGATCAATTATTGCAACAATGCAAAAATGCTTGTGGCTGCTCCTGTAGATGCAAAAATCGAGAACATTGGGGATATTGTAAATACCGTTGCCTCCGAATATGTTCCGGTTATTTCTTCCGATGAAAATGTAATGATCTTTACCTACCGTGGTGATCAAAGTAAAGGCGGTTTACAAAACGGATTGAATCAACCTGACCCAATGGGAATTTATTATGAAGATGTATTCATTACACACAAAGAAAATGGCGCATGGGTATCCCCTTCCTCTATAGGTGACAACATTAACACGAAAGAGCATGATGCTGCGATTGCCTTATCAAACGATGGTCAGAAGTTATTTATTTTCAACGACAATGGATCGAATGGTGGCGACATTTATTTAAGCAAATTAGAAGGTGCCAGTTGGTCGGATGTAACACGATTAGAAGGTGATGTAAATACCATTGCTTGGGAAGGTAGTTGTGCTTTATCGGCCGATGAAAAAACATTGTTTTTCTCCAGTGAGCGTGTTGGAGGACTTGGCGGAAAAGATATTTATGTTTCACAAAAAATGAGCGATGGCAGTTGGGGCCCGGCTAAAAATTTAGGAGACAAGATCAATACGCCATTAGATGATGATGCACCATTCATTCATCCCGATGGAAAAAAATTGATCTATAGTTCGAAAGGATTAAATAGCATGGGTGGTTACGATATTTTTTCAACAGAATACAACAAAGCCGATTCCAGTTGGAGTACTCCTAAAAACATTGGCTATCCGATCAACACTCCTGACGATGATATTTATTTTGTATTATCTGCTGACGGTAAAAGAGGATATTATGCATCCGGAAAAACAGGAGGATATGGCTTACAAGATATTTATCTGGTAGAAATGCCTGAAGGTGATGCTCCTGTTTTAGCCATGGTAAAAGGAACGATCACAGCCGATAAAAAACCTGTGAAGTCAGAGATCGTTATTGAGATGACTGATCAAAACACAGTGTACAACACCATTGCATCGAACGAACAAAGCGGAGGATATTTAGTAAATCTTCCTGCAGGTCATAACTACAAGATCACCTATAAATACGGAATATTCCCGGTTCAGGTAAAAGAAGTGGACACCAGAAACATCACTGCTTATTTAGAAAAAACGATCGATATTAATTTTGAGATCGTGAATGACAGTGTACGCAAAGCCGATTCTTTACTTGCATTCAATAAGTCGGTAGACACTACTGCAACAGCAGTTGTTGTTCCACAAAAAATAGATATTGGCAATTCTACCAAAGAAGGATTGGAATTTAAAGTGCAGATCGCGGCTTACAACTTACCTAAGAATTATAACTACAATCACTTAAAAGGATTAGGAGCTGTTGAAAAACTTTTGCTGGACGATGGTATCACTCGGTTTACAATTGGAGGTTCTTTCAAAACACTGAACGAAGCGGATGCCCATAAAGCCAAAGTTCGTGCGGCAGGACAAACGGATGCTTTTGTTACAGCTATTTATAATGGCAAACGGGTGTATCTCGAAGACTTGGAAAAATTAGGATTGATCCCTCCTCAACCTAAATAAGCATTCCTTATGCCGGCAAGTTTACGATCCAATATCGAACGTACCATACAGCAAAAGATCACAGACAGTGATCTGGAGAAATTCAGCGCCTTCACCTTTGAAAGAACCTTCGACAAGAAACACCATCTCTTAGAAGAAGGACAATTGTGCAACTACATCTACTTCATTCAAGAAGGAGCAGCATATTCTTATATCGTTGATCAAAAAGGCGACAAACATGCCATTCAATTTTCATTGGAAGGTTATTGGATATCCGACCTGTTCAGCTTTTATTCAGGCAAGGAAGCGATCTACAACATCGAGACATTAGAGCCTGTAAAAGTATTGATGCTTAATAAAGAAAATTTCGAAAAAGCATGTTGCTCTATTCCTATGATCGACCGGTTTTTCAGAATATTGATACAAAATGCCTATGTTGCTTTGCAGTACCGCTTGGCGAAAACCAATAGCGAAGATGCAGAACATCGTTATGAAGAATTTGCAAAAAAATATCCCGATTTTGTTCAGCGTATTCCTCAATACCTTATCGCCTCCTATCTAGGCATCAAGCCACAATCACTCAGCAGGATCCGTAAAGAACGAACGAACAAAAAATAGATCTTTTTTATTTATTAACCTATGTTAACCTGTTTTGACCCAAAGTCACTGCAACTTTGTACCGTTAAATTAAATAAACAAAACAAATAAATAAGATCATGGAAAATTCAACAAAATGGGTATTAGACCCAACACACAGCGAACTTACTTTTAAAGTAAAACATTTAATGATCTCCAGTGTAAAAGGAGAATTCAGAAATTTCAATGCTACTATTACTGCAGCAGGAACAGATTTCAGCAAAGCAACAGTAAACGTAAACATTCAGTCAGACTCAATCTTCACCAACAACGATGATCGCGATGGACATTTAAAAAGTGCTGACTTTTTCGATGCAGAAAACCATAAAGAGATCACCTTTACCGGTACATCCTTCACTAAATTAGATGATGAAAATTATCAGTTAAAAGGAAACTTAACAATTAAAGGTGTAACAAAAGAAGTGAGCCTTGATGTAGAGTTTGGTGGTGTTAACAAAGATCCTTGGGGAAATGAGAAAGCGGGGTTTTCATTGAGCGGAAAGATCAACCGTAAGGATTGGGGATTGAACTGGAATGCCGCATTGGAAACAGGAGGAGTATTGGTAAGTGATGAAGTAAAGATCAATGCTGAAGTACAATTTGTAAAACAAGCTTAGTACATTTGCTCATCGAACAAATTTGTTCGATGAGCATTTATCAACATGCAAAATCTGTTTACCATGGAACGCTCCGACTTTTTAAAATTAATGATCGCTTCACCTCTTATCTTATCCGCTATGAAACTAAAAGAATTAGAATCAGTGACCTCAGAATTAACGGCAACAGAAAAAATGCCGCTTTTGTTCTTAGGACATGGCAGTCCGATGAATGCTATTGAAGAAAATGAATTTGTAACAGGTTTTAGAAACATCGGAAAGAATATCCCTAAACCAAAAGCGGTGCTGGTAATATCAGCACATTGGGAAACAAGAGGAACATTGGTAACCGCCATGGAAAAACCAAGAACCATACACGACTTTGGTGGCTTTCCGCAAGCATTATTTGATGTGCAATACCCGGCTCTTGGAAGCCCTGAATTGGCAAACGAAACAAAAAGTCTGATCAAAAAAACACAAGTTGGTTTGGATGATAAATGGGGTTTGGATCATGGCGCCTGGTCGGTTGTAAAACACCTCTACCCAAAAGCAGATGTTCCGGTGATACAAATGAGTATCGACTATACACAAGGTCCGCAATATCATTATGAGTTAGCAAAAGAATTAAGTGCACTACGTAACAAAGGAGTATTGATAGTTGGGAGCGGAAACATGGTTCACAATTTAGGAATGATCGCATGGGATAAATTGAATGCACCATCCTATGGTTATGATTGGGCGATAGAAGCAAATGAAAAAATGAAATCCTATATTTTGTCGGGCGACCACAAACCATTGATCAATTACCGTTCACAAGGCAAAGCCTGGGATATGGCTATCCCTAGTTCGGAACATTTTTTACCATTGCTTTATATTTTAGGCTTGAAAGATGAGAAAGAAAGTGTTTCTTTCCATAACGATAAACCTGTTGCAGGTTCACTAACAATGACATCGGTAAAGGTTGGATAAGGCGAATCACATCAATAACAAAATCACTTTTTGCAATTTTTCTTTATAGCCTCCTTTGCATCAGGATGTCCCATTTCATCTGCCTTTGAATATTCCGAACAAGCACCTACAATATCTTTGTTAAATTGCTTAGCAAGACCTAAATAAAAATAACCCTCAACAAATGTTGGCTCTATTTCAATAGCTGATTTAAAGCTAATAATAGCAGCAGGATAACTATTTTGACTCAAATACACTATACCTTTATTAAAAATAGCTTCGAGATTAACAGGCTCTATTTTTAATGCAACATCCAAATCTTTAATTGCCTCTGTATAGTGCTTCATACTCGTAAATACCATTGCTCTATTTACATAAGACCTTTCATCTTTAGGTTTTAAACTAATTGCAATATCTAAATCGGCTAACGCTTTTTGGTTGTTACTAATTCGGTAATAGGCAATCCCTCTGTTTAAATAGGCTTCAAAATGGTCTGGATTCATTGCAATTACCTTCGAATAGTCTACAATAGCTTCTTTATACTGATTTATTTTAGAAAAACAAACACCTCTGTTATAATACAATTCAACATTTGTAGAATCCTTTAATATCTCTTTATTGAAAATCCTAATCGCATTTGCATAATCCTTTTTCTTGAAGGCTTCAAAGGCATCCTCTGTACCTAATGATTGTGATAAAAGATTAATTGAGCAAAACACAAGGAAAGATGTCATTAAATTTTTCATAAAAATTTGGTGTAATAAAACTTTTTTAAAATATAAAAGTATCACAAAGCTTCCAGAATAGCGATTAAAATATCCAGAAAGATAGAAGGATCACCAATACCTGCCGTTATTATACCTAAAATAAACAATGCTAGTCCAACTATTAAAAGCGCTTGTGCGAATGGAGGATTCGTGGCTAATAAAACATACCCAACAATCATTAGGATCAATCCTAACATGGCAACCAAAAAACCTATTAGAATAAGCATATCCTCCTTGTCGCGATAATGGCTGCTATTCTTTTCCTTTACTAATACTTTTTTCTTAGGATTAAAAGTTGGATTCTTTTTTAGAACATGTCTGGTTGTGAAGGATGATTTGATCGAGTGTTCCTTCCTCGAGTTGATTTGATCCGGCTCTTGATCTAAATTTTGGCAGAGTTCCGTTTGCGGCACATTCAGCTCGGCTATATGATCTGAGTTAACAAGGATTTCCTTTGGAACATGCTCTTCCTTATTATCACCTTGAATCTTTTGTTTTTCATTTGAATGCCCTGAAACATAAAAGCCCGGACGGTACAATCGTTTTTCGATGGTACAAGAAAAGAGAAATATGGCAATAAGCCCTAAAAGAAGATACTGACGATTCTTCATACTGCAATTTACAACAGTTTGTTCAAAATTCAAGGAGATTATAAGAGCAGGAAATAGAATGAGAATGAAGAAAAAAAATCAGTGCTCGTGTTTTCGCTCTCGCTGCGCCAACGCTGAAGCTAAGGCGCAAGCGTTCTTCACACTCACACTGATTTTTGATTGCTGTTTAAGACAGATTTTTGATCATTGAAAAGAGCATTTTAGAAATCTCTTCCCCATTCTTGTAAAACTCTGAATATTTATGTTCTTCAAGGATATTTTCATCTTTCAACACATCAAGAATGGCAATACATTCAAAAACGGAGCTTCTTGAAATAATATAAAAATTTCTTCTGTCGGCATTGGAAAACCGGCCAGTTCCTTCTGCAATATTCAAAACTATACTAAATGAGGCTCTTCGCAATTGGTCTTTAGTAGTAGGATCAAGCTTAGTGGCTTTAATAAAACTTCTGATTTCACTATTAAAAGACTTCGCTTTTTTATAAATATCGAGTTTTTCAAAATCGAACATGACAGTGTGAGTTGGAGGGTGAGTGTGAAGAAAAAAATCAGTGCTCGTGTTTTCGCTCTCGCTCTCACACTCACACTGATTTTTCGTACCCTATGGGTTGGATTTATCGAACTTTATTGATGATTTTCAGGCAATTAGAATATTAATGAATAATTTTCCTCGGATACCCTAAAGGGCAGATTTTCGAATTTAGTTATTCAGAGTTAAAAATTAGGGTTGTCGCTATGGCTATTTATTGATCTAGCGATACATAAATAACTGATTATTAATGCTTAGTATTAAAAATAACTACTCACTCCAAACTGAATAGCCCCGGTTCTTGCAGCAGGGTTTCCTAAAAGATCTTTTTGCCATTCGTAGCGATAGTTTAATCGTATTACAGTTTGTGGTGATGTTCTAAAACTAATTGCAGGAACAATAGCAAAAATTTCATCTGCTATGTTGCCTCCGGTTTCTTTGAATGTTCCAACGTTCCAATCAACGTATTCAGCACGAACTGCTGCATTAAAACTTGCCTTTTCAAAACCAAACATTTTCTTTTTTATTATAGGTTGCACAATATCAATGAACCCTCCGTGTTGCTTTTTACCGAATTGTTGAGTATAGGTATCCGGCACGTCAACAAAAGTCCAGGCAAATTCAGTGGTGATAACTGTATTCGCTTTGGGAATGGTAGTATTGAAATCAACAGCTACAACATCCGCTCTTCTTTTCTTATCTAATATTAATCCATCCTCCTGAAATTTATTGTAAACGCC
The DNA here is from genome assembly GCA_016786925.1 of Bacteroidia bacterium. GTDB lineage: Bacteria > Bacteroidota > Bacteroidia > 2-12-FULL-35-15 > 2-12-FULL-35-15 > 2-12-FULL-35-15. Next base: position 5,692 of record JAEUTU010000037.1, on the reverse strand, counting down.
TCCCATATAGGATAAACCAAGTTCTCCAATTTTTCTCACTCTCAATGTAGTTTTAGCACTTGTAAGCGGTTCACCATTAAAACTCTCTTCAAATCTATCAGGGTTTAATTTGGTTGCAGGAAGGAAGGTTTTATTTTCTGCATTACCAATGATATTATCATTTAATCCATTGGTTAAGTATAATTCGTATGCCCATACATAATTTGATTTATACACCTTTCCATAAAATCCAAATCCAACATTACTGAAGGTTGATGGCAATAATTGTGTTGCTGAGATTGGTCTGTCGATAAACTCCCAACGTGGGCCGTCATGGTTTTGGTTGAACGCACCAATAGGATTCATAATAATTCCTCCTCTGAAATTTAGTAAATGGTGGAATTGAAAATCCAAAGCAGCAAACTCAATGTTGATCTCTTTTGTTCCATCTTCAAATTCAATCTCCGTCAGAAACTTAATTTTTCTATGGATGGATGAAGATAAAAACAAAGTCATTCTTCGCATTTGAAATGAAAATCCTTCTGTTACACCATCCGTTACCGCATATTGTGTATTGGCTTCTGCATAACCACCAATTGCAACAGGTATTTTTCCGTATTGCAAAAACGGACGATTATAAACTGCATCTAAATTCAATTGCATTTTCGATGTATCAGTCGGAGTCCTCTTAACCTTACTGGTGTCAATCTGAGAAAAAGAAATGTGCGCTGAAAGGATAAAAAAAGTAACTGTAATTAAATGCTTCATATGATTAAAGTTGGATATAAATGTTTTCATTGTCTGTTGAGGTCAAAAAAGATTTTAAATTGGTTTCAGCAGGGCCATTTGTTACTTCTCCTTTAGGATTGAATTCTGCTCCGTGACAAGGACAAACCATCATTGTTTCATGAGGAGAAAGTTCGCAGCCTTGGTGTGTACATTGCAAATAGCATGCTTTGTATTCATTTCCGTTTATCTTATAAAGTGCTATTGGAAATGATAAACTTTCAGGTTTTATAATGAGGAATTTTTGTTCTATCCTTTTCTCCTTCTTTAATAAAATAAATTCAGAGCGTTTAACTACTAATTTGTTGTCCTTAACAACAACATTAGTGAGATACTTATGGTTACTACAACTTTGAAGCAACCATGCAGCACCTATACTGCCTGCACACGTTAAACATGCCGATTTTATAAAATCTCGTCTATCCATTAAAGGCTTTCTAAGAACTTAATTAATTTTTGTTTATCGCTTTCACTTAAATTCTGAAAATTTGTATTGCTTTGTTGGCCTTCTCCACCATGCATTTGAATTGCAGCTTCAATTGAATGCGCTCTACCGTCATGCATTAAAAAATAACTTCCTCCTTGTGAATTCTTTGATAAACCCAATCCCCACAGAGCAGGTGTTTTCCATTCATAGGTCTTGGCTGATCCTTCGGTATAATTATCATCCAAACCTGCACCCATATTATGCAAAAGCAAATCAGTATAAGGTGAAAATGTTTTGTTTGAAAGTGCAGAAATACTTGATGCGCCAGTCCTTAATTCTGATTTATGACATTTCTCACAGCCAATTGAAACAAAGATTTGTTTCCCTGTCTGAACATCACCATCATTTTGACTACGTTGGATAGGTGCTTTTAATGTTTTCAAATAGAAGACAACGTTATGAACGGTTGAATTAGATACTTCGGGGTCAACTTCAAGCTTAGAGTAGGTGTCGTATGGCTCAAAGGTTGTATTAATTCCCATATCCTGATTGTAAGCGTTGGCTGTTTGCTGAAGCAAGTCATAAGCCGCTCCTTTTTTACCATATCGCCCGATATATTTTCCGCCTTGCGGTATAGCGTTTGGTCTTAACTGGCAATAAGACGGGATATTCACCCAATTTGGAACACCTGAAATACCATCAGCATCGGCATCTGATGGATCAGACATAGCAATAATATCAACATCACTTACAGCGTCTAAGAAACCTAATCCGGTATTTGCGGGAGGTAATATTTTTGAAAAGCCTACACCGCTTGGTAGAGTTTCAGGAGTATAACCCGGAATTGCTCTGTTTTGTAATTGAGGTGCGCCAAAAGAAAGCCATTGATTTCCGGTACTATCTATTTGCCCGAAACGAGTTAAGGTCGTAAATGGATGCCCCTTACCATCTCCTGCATGACATGATCCGCAGGAATTAGCTACGAATATTGGCCCGAGTCCATTTTGTGGGGTGAAAATATCATCATTGAAAGCAACATCTCCCTTTAAGAATTGTTGGGTTTCAGCCGTTGTTAAGCCTTCAACAGGCCCATCCAATAGCTCGTCATCCTTTGGACTTGGCGGCATTATTTTCTTACAACCGATAATCACCAATAGCAAAATTGCCATTGTAAAAAGCGTCTTTTTCATCTTTTACATGTTTTGGCAAAGCTGAGTATAATTTAGAAGATTAAAATTATTATTTTTGGCATACCAAAAAGATAATTTATGAGACCTGAAACAATAGAAAATTACTTAAAGACGATTTATAACCTATCTTCCAATAATACCGCTGTAGTGAGCAATCAAAAAATTGCAGACAGACTTAGTCTAAACCCAGCAACGGTAACTGAAGGTTTGCGAAAGCTTCACGAATTGAAATATATCGTTTATGAGAAATCTTACGGATCAAGACTAACAGCAGCGGGCTCTAAACTGGCATTGGATATTATTAGGAGACACAGAATTTGGGAAACTTATCTTGCTAAAGAATTGGGATTTGGTTGGGACGAAGTACATGCCATTGCAGAAGAATTGGAACATGTAAACAACGTAAAACTCATTAACAAACTTGCAGCAATACTTGGTAATCCAATCTACGACCCGCACGGCGATCCAATTCCTGATGAGAGAGGGAAAATTCAAAAAAGTAATTTCATTAAATTATCCGAGGCAAAGATAAAATGGAACTACAAAGTAATGGGCGTAACCGACCATTCTACCACTTTCCTTAAATATTTGGAAAAACATAATTTAATTATAGGCGCAGGCATAAACATAAAAACGATTGAGGATTTTGATAACTCAATCGTTCTTATTTGTCAAAAAAAGGAAGTTAACATTAGCCCCAAAGCAGCCGACTGTATTATAGTTCAGTCTATTTAGTTTTTGTAGGCTGAAAGTATCTCTTGCAAATCAGAAGGTATTTCCATTGGCTTTAGTGGTGGCACATTCGCACCACCTGAATTGCCAACTGGAATTTCGCCAACAAATGATTTTACTCCGCCCACAACTAACCGAGGTATCTGTCCGAGAATCTCCTTCGTATTCTTTACTCGGAATGCAAATAGCAACATGTGCCAATGCGCTTGTGAATGTTCAATTGGATAAGCTTGTCCAAGGATGTGCGCTCGTTCAAGATGTCGCCAAGATGTTTGTAATTCACCCTTACTGAAGGCTTCCTTGGACTTCAGTAATTCTTCATCTACATACTTCTTTAAGCCCTGTGGAATATTAAAATGCAATTTCATTTATTAAATTTTTCAATTTCAATTTGTGTTTTTATTATCACTAATGCAGTTAAGGATAGTTTTTCCAGTTCCTCCCTTTTTGAAAGGGGATTGTTAGTAAGAATAAATTTAATTATCTCTTCTCTCGAAAGTTGCATCATTGAAATTTAATACTTTGTATTCGTACTGCATTCAAAATTGCGACCAATGCAACTCCCACATCGGCAAATACAGCTTCCCACAGGGTAGCTATTCCTCCTGCACCCAATGCAAGCACAATAATTTTAACCACCATTGCCATAGTAATATTTTGCCAAACAATTTTTCGTGTAACTTTTCCGATTTTAATTGCAGTTACAATTTTAGATGGCATATCATTTTGAATAACAATGTCTGCGGTTTCAATTGTAGCATCGCTTCCTAAACCACCCATTGCAATTCCGGCATCAGCCAAAGCAATAACAGGCGCATCGTTTACACCATCGCCAACAAATGCAATAGTTCTGTTATCATTTTTAAGAGATTGAACCTTATTTACTTTGTCTTCAGGCAACAGATTACCGTAGGCATTTACAATGTTTAATTCTTTGGCAACTTTGTTAACCACACTTTGTTTGTCGCCCGAAAGCATTACTATTTTTTGGTTAAGTAAATGCAGATCGGCAATTGCCTGTTTTGCATCGTCTTTTATTTCATCTGCAATGGTAATATATCCTGCATACTTTCCGTTAATAGCAACTACCACAACTGTTTCGATGATATTTTCAACTGCTGCATCATAAGCGATATTGAATTTTTTAAGCAGTTTCAAATTTCCTGCTAACACTTCTTTCCCTTCAATAGTGCCTTTCAATCCATGACCTGATATTTCTTCTACGTTCTGAACTGCAATTCCCTTAAGCAATTCTCCTGCTTGTTTCACGACAGCCAAAGCAATTGGGTGAGTGGATTTACTTTCAATGACTGCTGTGAGTTTCAATAATTCTTTTTCATCAATTCCAACTGATACAATCTGCTGAACTTTAAAAACACCCTTTGTAAGTGTTCCTGTTTTATCCATTACAACGGTATCAATCTTTGTCATTACATCTAAATAGTTTGATCCTTTAAAAAGAATACCGTTACGTGATGCCAATCCAATGCCTCCAAAATAACCCAATGGAATGGAGATTACTAATGCACATGGACAAGAGATCACAAGGAAAACCAAAGCTCGGTAAAGCCAATCATTGAAAACATAATTCTCAACGAAGAGGGCAGGTATTAAACAAATACCTAAAGCCAAAAACACAACAATAGGTGTATAAACCTTCGCAAATTTTGAAATGAACAATTGTGTCGGTGCTTTTCGTGCAGTTGCTTCTTGCACCAACTCCAATATTCTTGAGAGCTTACTGTCTTTGAAAAGTGCAGTCACTTTTATTTCGGAAACTGTATTCAGGTTTATCATTCCTGCCAATACCTGCTCTCCCTTTCGTTTTGTGTCAGGCTTGCTTTCTCCGGTTAAGGCAGCAGTATTAAATGACGATGCTTCAGAAATAAGTTCCCCATCCAATGCTACTTTTTCACCGGGCTTAACTTGTATTGTTTCATTAATTTTCACTTCGCTTGGTGAAATCGTTATAGCCGATCCGTTTCTAATTACGGAAACTGTATCAGGCCGAACATCTAAAAGTGCCTTTATGCTTGTTTTGGCACGTTTAACTGCTGCCGATTGAAATAACTCGCCAACTGCGTAAAACAACATTACTGCTACACCTTCGGAATACTCTCCAATAAAGAATGCACCGATTGTGGCAATACTCATCAAAAAGAATTCTGAGAAGAAAGAACCCTTGACAATAGAGGTAACAGCGTCTTTAATAACCGGAACACCAACAGGAATATATGCTATGACATACCAAACAAGACGAATATAATTTTTAAAGAATTCCGGCTTCACAAAATTATCAAGCACAATTCCCGACATCAAAACAATAAAGCTAATAATGGCAGGTAGATATTCCTTCCATGCAGATTCTTCTTCATGGTCGTGATCGTGTTCCTCATGCGAATGTTCTTCAGCTTTAGCATAGATTTTATCCTCTAATGAGCAACAAGTCATTTTGCCTTGTGCATCGTAGGTGTGTTTATGGTTTGGATCGGTGTTAATCATTATCAGAGTTTTTTAATTTGGTGGGCGAGAGAACCTGGCTATGAAAAAAGTTTATTATCATAAACCAAAAGAAACC
>JAEUTU010000023.1 GCA_016786925.1 Bacteroidia bacterium | reverse complement strand
CAACGGGAGATACCGGAGCCACAGGTTCAACGGGTGATACAGGCGCAACTGGTTCAACAGGAGATACAGGCGCAACGGGTGATACAGGCGCCACAGGTTCAACAGGAGATACAGGAGCAACAGGAGATACAGGCGCAACTGGTGCAACGGGTGATACCGGAGCAACTGGTGCAACGGGTGATACCGGAGCGACAGGTTCAACAGGAGATACCGGAGCCACAGGCGCAACAGGTGATACAGGTGCAACAGGTTCAACGGGAGATACTGGAGCCACAGGTTCAACGGGTGATACAGGCGCAACAGGTTCAACAGGAGATACAGGAGCAACAGGTTCAACAGGTGATACAGGAGCCACAGGCGCAACAGGAGATACTGGAGCAACGGGTTCAACAGGAGATACAGGAGCAACGGGTTCAACAGGAGATACAGGTGCAACGGGTGATACAGGAGCCACAGGTGCAACGGGTGATACAGGAGCCACAGGTTCAACGGGAGATACCGGAGCCACAGGTTCAACGGGTGATACAGGCGCAACTGGTTCAACAGGAGATACAGGCGCAACGGGTGATACAGGCGCAACTGGTGCAACGGGTGCAACGGGTGATACCGGAGCGACAGGTTCAACAGGAGATATCGGAGCCACAGGTTCAACAGGTGATACAGGTGCAACAGGTTCAACGGGAGATAGCGGAGCCACAGGTTCAACAGGAGATACAGGCGCTCAAGGTATAACAGGTGAAACAGGTGCAACGGGTGCTCAAGGTGTGACAGGTGAAACAGGCTCAACAGGTGCTCAAGGTGTAACTGGTGAAACAGGTGCGACAGGTGCTCAAGGTGTAATCGGTGAAACAGGTGCAACGGGTGCTCAAGGTGTGACAGGTGAAACAGGCTCAACAGGTGCTCAAGGTGTAACAGGTGAAACGGGTGCAACAGGTGCTCAAGGTGTGACCGGTGAAACGGGTGCAACAGGCGCTCAAGGTGTAACAGGTGAAACAGGCTCAACAGGCGCTCAAGGTATAACAGGTTCAACAGGAGATACAGGCGCCACAGGTTCAACAGGAGATACAGGCGCGACAGGTTCAACAGGAGATACCGGAGCAACGGGTTCAACAGGTGATACAGGAGCAACAGGTTCAACAGGTGATACCGGAGCAACTGGTTCAACGGGTGATACAGGCGCAACAGGTTTAACAGGAGATACAGGAGCCACAGGTTCAACAGGTGATACCGGAGCAACGGGTTCAACAGGTGATACAGGTGCAACAGGAGATACAGGCGCCACAGGTGCAACGGGTGATACGGGCGCGACAGGTTCAACAGGAGATACCGGAGCTACAGGTTCAACAGGTGATACAGGAGCCACAGGCTCAACGGGTGATACCGGAGCAACAGGTGCAACAGGTGATACAGGCGCAACAGGTTCAACAGGAGATACCGGAGCAACTGGTTCAACAGGAGATACCGGAGCCACAGGTTCAACAGGTGATACAGGAGCCACAGGTGCAACAGGTGCTCAAGGTGTGACAGGTGAAACAGGTGCGACCGGTGCTACTGGTGCTCAAGGTGTAGCAGGAAGTACAGGTGCAACAGGAGATACAGGAGCCACAGGTTCAACAGGTGATACAGGAGCCACAGGTTCAACAGGTGATACAGGTGCCACAGGTGCAACAGGTGATACAGGCGCAACAGGTTTAACAGGAGATACAGGCGCAACAGGTTCAACAGGTGATACCGGAGCAACAGGTGCAACGGGAGATACAGGCGCCACAGGTGCAACAGGTGATACCGGAGCGACAGGTGCAACAGGAGATACAGGAGCCACAGGTTCAACAGGAGATACAGGCGCGACAGGTTCAACAGGTGATACAGGCGCGACAGGCTCAACGGGTGATACCGGAGCAACAGGTGCAACAGGAGCGACAGGTTCAACGGGTGATACCGGTGCTACAGGTTCAACAGGTGATACAGGAGCGACAGGTTCAACAGGTGATACCGGAGCAACGGGTTCAACAGGAGATACAGGTGCCACAGGTTCAACGGGTGATACAGGAGCCACAGGTTCAACAGGAGATACGGGCGCAACGGGTGCTCAAGGTGTAACTGGTGAAACAGGTGCAACGGGTGCCCAAGGTGTGACCGGTGAAACGGGTGCAACAGGTGCTCAAGGTGTGACAGGTGAAACAGGATCAACAGGTGCTCAAGGTGTAACTGGTGAAACAGGTTCAACGGGTGCTACAGGTGAAACTGGTAGTACAGGCGCAACAGGCGCTCAAGGTATAACAGGTGAAACAGGCTCAACAGGTGCTCAAGGTGTAACTGGTGAAACGGGTGCAACAGGTGCTCAAGGTGTGACAGGTGAAACAGGTGCGACTGGTGCTCAAGGTGTGACAGGTAGTACAGGCGCAACAGGCGCTCAAGGTATAACAGGTGAAACAGGTTCAACGGGTGCTACAGGTGAAACTGGTAGTACAGGCGCAACAGGCGCTCAAGGTATAACCGGTGAAACAGGATCAACAGGCGCTCAAGGTATAATAGGTGAAACAGGCTCAACAGGTGCTCAAGGTGTGACAGGTGCAACGGGAGATACGGGCGCGACAGGTGCTCAAGGTGTAACTGGTGAAACAGGTGCAACGGGTGCCCAAGGTGTGACCGGTGAAACAGGCGCAACAGGCGCTCAAGGTATAACAGGTGAAACAGGCTCAACAGGTGCTCAAGGTGTGACAGGTGAAACAGGTGCGACAGGTGCTCAAGGTGTAATCGGTGAAACAGGTGCAACGGGTGCTCAAGGTATAACAGGTGAAACAGGTTCAACGGGTGCTCAAGGTGTGACAGGTGAAACAGGCGCAACAGGCGCTCAAGGTATAACCGGTGAAACAGGCTCAACAGGCGCTCAAGGTATAACAGGTGAAACAGGCTCAACAGGTGCTCAAGGTGTAACTGGTGAAACGGGTGCAACAGGTGCTCAAGGTGTAACAGGTGAAACAGGTGCGACAGGTGCTCAAGGTGTGACAGGTAGTACAGGCGCAACAGGCGCTCAAGGTATAACCGGTGAAACGGGTGCAACAGGTGCTCAAGGTGTAACCGGTGAAACGGGTGCAACAGGTGCTCAAGGTGTGACAGGTGAAACAGGTGCGACCGGTGCTACTGGTGCTCAAGGTATAACAGGTGAAACAGGCTCTACCGGAGCAACTGGAACAACCGGCTCGACAGGAAGTACAGGCTCAACGGGTGCAACAGGTGAAACAGGCAGCACAGGCTCTACCGGTGCAACCGGAGCAACTGGTGCGGATGGTGCATTAAATGCATGGGCATTGTTGGGTAATGCTGGTACAGCGCCTGCAACGAACTTTATCGGTACAACTGATGCGGTGGATTTTGTAACAAGAACGAATAATACAGAAAGAATAAGAGTGCTGAATGATGGTAAGATTGGTTTTGGAACAAGCACTCCATTCTCATTTATGCATGCTAAGAATGATGATACATATCCATTCTTAATTGTGCAGAGTGCAACAAATCCAGGAGGTTTTGTTGCTGTTAGAACAGGCGGTACATTAGCTTCTCCGAATTATAATTCAGCGGGACAGGATATAGGTAATTTTGGTTTTGCTGGATATGATTTTGAAAATTATGGAACATCTGCATCTATAATAGGTCAGACAACAGAAAACTGGAACGCTACATCAAGAGGAAGTGAAATGCAGTTCTATACAACTGCTAATGGACAAACAAGTCCATTATTAAGAGCAGTGATAGCAAATAATGGTAATGTTGGAATAGGAACAGGTTCGCCAGCTCAGTTGTTAACCATTTCAGCAACTACAAATCCGGTATTCAGATTAGAAAGAACAAATATATCGGCATTCGACTGGGAAATTTCAGCTAGTGGTCTTGGCTTCCAGATCAATGGTGGAGCTGACAATACCGGTGCTGGTTTAACCAATTTTGTAACAATTGACGGATTTGGTAAAGTGGGTATTGGAACAAATGCACCTTCAACCTTATTGCATTTGAATTCTGCTTCTTCACCAGCCTTTAGATTAGTCGATGGAACACAAGGTGTAGGTAAAGTGTTGACTTCTGATGCCAATGGTAATGCAACATGGCAAAATCCTGCAACGGGAACTAATTGGTCGTTAACGGGTAATTCCGGAACAGTAGATGGAACAAACTTTATTGGAACAATCGATAACGTTCCGTTTAATATTCGTGTTAATAATAACAAAGCAGGTAGAATCGATCCTTTATCGAGCAATTCATTCTTTGGATACAGAGCCGGAGAAATTGCTACAGGTGGTCAAAACACGGCTATGGGTACTAATTCTATGTTGGCAAACACAACTGGTGCTCAAAACACTTCTATTGGTGTAAGTGCACTAAGTACAAATACATCAGGATCGAATAACACAGCAGTAGGTTACAATGCAAATGTATCGTCAGGTGCTTTGACAAATGCAACTGCAATTGGATCGAATGCAACCGTTTCTCAATCCAATAGTTTAGTCCTAGGAAATGCTGCAAATGTTGGTATTGGAATTTCCGCTCCAATGACTAAACTTCATGTTGCTGAGAATACAAACTCTGTAATATTTAACCAAGTAGCGGCTGGAACAGCGAGTGTTCAAAGTGGAATATTAATGGCTCGTTCAAGAGGTTCGATTACAAGTCCAACTGCAATTCAAAATGGTGATAGTTTTGGTGAAATAGGATTTGTTGGATACGATGGAACAGGATTTAATAGTCCTGCTGCCGGTATGAGAGCTCAGGCTACTCAAAATCATACAGGTGCAGCACATGGAACAGCATTGTATTTTAGTACAACAGCAAATGGTTCTTCAAGTAGTACAGAAAAGATGATGATCGACCAAAATGGTAATGTCGGTATTGGTACAAACGCTCCAAGTGTATTGTTGCACTTAAATTCTGCATCTTCGCCTGCGTTTAGATTAGTAGATGGAACACAAGGGGCTGGAAAGGTTTTAACTTCAGATGCTAATGGTAATGCAACATGGCAAGCAGCTGCTGCGGGTGTAACAGGAACCGGAACTGCAACTCAGGTGGCATTCTGGAATACAGCAACATCGCTTTCTTCAAACTCTAATTTATATTGGGATAATACAAATGGCAGATTAGGTGTTGGTACCAGCACTCCACAGTATCGTTTAACGGTAGCAGGTGATGGTAGTGCTAACTTATCTTCTGTTTTTGGAGTTGAAGCGTATGGTACAGGAGCGGGAGGAAATACACTTGCTATTATAATGAGAAGAGCTGGAGGAACACAAGCCGTACCTTCAGCAACTTCTGCGAATGAAAGTTTGGGTACTTTCGGATTCCAGGGACATACCGGTGGTGGTTTCTCAGCAAATCTGAGTTCGTTTATTGGAGCTCAAGCTACTGAAAACTGGACAGCCGCTGCGAATGGCTCTCAATTGAATTTTCACACTACTCCAAATGGTTCAAATGCGAATGTTCGCAGAATGAACATTGCATCCGATGGAAATATTTTGATTGGCAGTGGCAACAGTGCTACAGAAAATAATGCGATCACCGTTTCATTGATCAACAATACCGGAGCTACTTGTACTCCAGGGGACATTGTAATTGTAGGTGGAGTTGATAATTCATTTACTCTCACAAATAATCCGGGTCACTATGCTGTAATAGGTGTTGTAATAGACGGTGTTGCTACTGGTCAGTTAGCACGTGTTGCTATTTCAGGAGTTGTTACTGTAAATATTGATAATACAGCGAATGTTGTAAGAGGACAGCATTGCATCACCGGAAATCAAAATGGTAAAGTAAGCGGAATTGCTATTCCAAATGCTGGAACTAGTGTTGGTGTATTCTTAACGAATGGTACTGCAGGTGGTACTGCTAAAGTTTTATTGAAATAATTAATTCTATAATAATATATAGTATGAGAAAATATTTAATTCTAACATTAGTTTCCTTGCTTTTTGTTGTTGATTCAAAAGCACAAGTGGAAATAACATCGGCAGGTACATCCACTGCCTATACACTGAATGTTCCCGGTGTATTCCCTTTGAGGAATGGTATTCAAGTTACCTTTAAAGCACACACCGCTTGTTCGGCTGCTGCAACAATGAATGTATCAGGAACAGGGGCTTTACCAATTCGTAAAGACGGAAACACTAGTGCTTTGGTAGGAGGAGATATTAAAAGTGGACAAATAGTTACACTCGCTTACGATGGTTCCAATTGGCAAATGATGTCTCCATCGGGAAACGCAGTTTCTGTCCCTTCCACTTATTGGGATCCGAATGGTTCAGATATTTATAATAATAATGGTGGGAATGTTGGAATTGGGACATCAATACCTTCATCTAAATTAGAAGTACAGAGTAATGCTACTGGCATTTCTGATGCATTGTTTTTATCAAATACTACTAGTGCAGACAATTATGGGGCAAGATTAGCCTTCAGATCACAATTCATAACCACACCATGGACAACCGGTGAAATTTCTGGAATTGTATCAAATGGGAACACTCAGGGAAGTCTATTATTCAATGTGATGAATAACAGAGCAACGAGTTCTATGATAGAAGCAATGAGGATTACTGGAAATGGTCGCGTTGGAATTGGAACTACAAATCCTGCGGAAAATCTACAGATCTCTAATGCGAATAATTCAAATATAAGTTTGATTGGTTCAGCTTCACTTTCAAATAAGCTATATTTTGGCTCCACGGCTTTTGCATATTTGGGTGCAGTGGAGTATAACAATAACAATAATAGCATGAATTTTTGGACTAATAACACTCCCAATCGTCTCTATATTGATGCTAATGGAAATGTAGGGATTAATAATTCATCTCCAGGAAGAAGATTGGATGTGATTGGTGATGCACGCATTTCTAGTTTAGTTGGACCAGGTACTGTTATTGCTGATGCATCAGGTAATTTAAGTGTTGCTGCAGGCACCACGATTACCGGATCAGGTACAAATAATTATTTAGCACGTTGGACACCTTCAGGTTCTCAATTAGGAATTGGTGCTACTTATGATGACGGGACAAATGTGGGTATTGGAACCCCTGTTCCAGCGAAAGCTAGCGGTGCCAATAAATATTTAACAGTCTCAGCTACTGATATTGGTACGACAAATGCCTCTGCTTCATTAGAAATGGTTGGTAATGCTGCTGCTTTAAATTCCATGGCTTCAAGGGTAGATTTTTTAGGAGTTACTCCTGTTACAAATGTGATTTATACAAGAGCCAGAATAGAAGCAAGAACAGGGAACGGTGCTACAGGTCATGGGCAATTAGTGTTTTATACATTCAATGGGACTTTAAATGAGGCCATGAGGATCAGAGAAAGTGGTCATATTGGTATTGGTGGCTCAGGGGTTGTTGGTTCTCCATTGTCCGTAGGAACAAGTAATCAATTTCAAGTAGATGCCAATGGTAATCTAATTCGAATAAACAATGTTACTTTGTCTTGGCCAGCAGCGAATGGATCAGGTTTTTTAAGTAATAATGGATCAGGAACACTTTCCTGGAGTACGGCTGGTGTACTAGCCGGTGGAACAACAAACTATGTTCCTAAATGGTCATCTGCAAATTCATTGTCTTCGACATCTTTAATTTTTGACAATGGAACTTCTGTAGGAATAAACACTGCTGCCCCTTCAGCTTCTTCAAAATTACATATAGTGGGTGCTGGGAATGGAAGTACTTTAAATGTTGATGATAATGGTTTAACAAATGGTTCAGTATTGTATTTAGCATCCAATTCTACAGCAGGTACGGCATCTAACAGCAGTAGAATGATTTCGATTGCTCGTTCGGGAGCCAATGTTAATGCATCTCATACTGCTTACGGCCTACAAAGTATTGTTACAAATACAGGAACAACAAATACGAATGTGGCGGGTTATTTCAGTGCATCTGGTGGAGTAAATGATTACGCAATTATTGTTCCTAATGGTGGTGGAAGAGTTGGTTTAGGAATCTCTAGTCCATTATTTGCACTACACGCAGAGACTTCAGTTGAAGATAGAACGGCTTATTTTTATAATTCCACAAACACAACTAATACAACTTTTGCTGTATATGGTGGTGCTTATGGTGCGGGAAGTGGGGAAAAAAGAGGTGGTAGCTTTGAAGCCGTAAATGGTACAGGTACGAATATTGCCCTAAGGGCTTATGCAGCGGGTGCGACAAATAACTATGCATTTATTTCTCCTCCGGGTGGTGGAAGAGTGGGTATTGGTACCACTGCCCCACTCTCTCTTGTTCACATGGAAATACCAAGTACAGATGCTGTTAATGCGATTGGTTTAACCGTAACTAATAATTATACAGGTGCTTCAAATAAATACGGGATTGATGTGAACGTGGACGGTGCCGGAAGTGGGGTAAAATATGGCATTAACTCCAGTATTGTGGGTTTGGCGGGTGATGCCAGTAGTATCTATGGTTACCAAGTAGCAATGACCCCAAATGGTACAGGTACCTCTTACGGGGTTTATTCTACTCAATCAAGTGTAGGTACCGGCTCAAGATATGGTATGTTTAGTTCTATTTTACATTCTAGCTCCAGTACCAGTACCAGTTACGGCTATTATAGTACAATGAGTAAACCTGCAGGAGCTACTGGAAATATTTTTGGGACATACTTAAATACATCACATGGTGGTACGGGTACAGCATATGGTGTATATACATTAAATGAAACATATAATTATTTTTCGGGGGATGTAGGTATTGGAACCAATGCCCCTGCGTATCAATTGCATTTGTCGTTGAATAGTGCAGCTAAGCCAACATCAAATGCTTGGACTGTTGTTTCTGATGCACGTTTAAAAACGAATATTCGCCCTTATGAGGCAGGATTAGCTGACCTTATGAAGATAAAACCTGTATGGTTTACTTATACCGGTGAAGCTAATATGCCAAAAGAAACAGGTGTCGGAATTATTGCACAAGAGCTACAGGAAGTAGCGCCTTATATGGTTTCAGAATGGACTTACGTGCCTAATGTAGATCCTACCAAAGAAGATGTTACAAAAAAAGAGGGAAAAAAATATTTGGCTGTAGATAATGGTGCGATGACCTATATGTTAATTAATGCTGTTAAAGAACAACAAGCACAAATTGAAGAGTTGAAAAAACAATTAGAGGAACAAAAGAAAAAAATTGAAACATTAGAGAAAAAGTAATTTGAAATTTATCATTTACATATTATCCTTCTTGATGTTATTCTCAATCAATACCATCGCACAGGTACAACCGAATCCCCGTCAGGTATTAGGTAGTACAGGAGGTAGTTCTGCCGCTCCATGGGGAACGGTTGATTTTACCGTGGGTGAAGTGATGACAGAAACATTTACACAAGGTTCTCCTTTTATAATCAGAACAGTGACACAAGGTTTTCAGCAACCAAATACCGTTGGAACCTTAAGTGTAACACAAGCAAGTGTTAACTCAACATGTATTGGTGGAAGTAATGGTAGCATTGCACTTACTCCTTTAAATGCAGTAGGTAATGTTACGTATTCTTGGACACCCGCTGTGGCAGGCGATACCAATGTTGCCATTAATTTAGCTCCGGGTACCTATCAATATACTATTTCGGATAGTTTATCTTCTATCAGTGGTGTTGTGGTTGTGACCGAAGATCAGGTAGAATGTTTATCCGTTTTGTGTAATTTCTATAATGGTATCACTCCTAATGGTGATGGAAATAATGATACATGGATTATTGACTGTGTAACGGAGTTTCCGGAAAACACCGTATCTATCTATAATCGTTGGGGAGATTTATTATGGGTAGGAAAAAATTATGATAACATAAATGTAGTTTGGGATGGAAGAAACAAGAATGGAGGACAACTTCCGGATGCTACGTATTTCTATTTGGTAGAAATTGAAAAGAAATCATTTAAAGGCTGGATTGAACTAACACATTGATATGAAAATGTTGAACAAAATACTGGTACTTGTACTTGTGGTATTTACCACAGGGAAGGTGGCTTTTGCTCAGCAGGATCCTCAATACAGTCAGTATATGTTTAATCAAATGGTGTTGAATCCAGCTTATGCAGGAAGTAAAGATGCTATCAATACGGCCATATTCTTGCGTAATCAGTGGACAGGGATTGATGGTGCACCTAGTACAGAAACAATGTCTATCCATGGTCCGACACGTAAACGTAAAGTAGGACTTGGATTTGCAATTGTAGCGGATCAGATTGGGCCTAAAACAAGTATTGGTGCATTAGGTTCTTATGCTTATCGTATCAAAATAAGAGATGGTAAATTGGCTTTTGGTATCCGTGCAGGTGTGTATCAATATGTTTACAATTGGAATGAGATCAACTATAAAGATCAAGGAGATGTATATAATACACAAAATAGAACATCCATCATTGTTCCTACTGCTGATGCCGGCTTGTATTATCATACACGTACTTTTTATGCAGGTGTAGCAGCAACACATCTTTACAATGGACGATTAACAACCGTATCTAATTTGAATGGAGATGATGCGGTACTTTCTCCTCACTTGATATTCATGGCCGGTAAAGGCTGGGAGATCAATGATAAATTTACATTCAATCCTTCTCTTGTTGTTAAAGCAGTAAAAGGAGCTCCAGTTAACGCAGATGTTAATTTTAGTTTCTTACTTCAGAAAAAGTTATGGGTTGGATTCTCTGTTCGAACAGAAAAATCACTTGTGGCGTACACGCAATTTTATGTTACAGAAAAGTTTAAGGTAGGGTACTCATTTGATTTTGGCTTGAGTAAAATAGCCCGTCTAGGAAGAGGAACACATGAGGTGATGTTGGGTTATGATTTTAATATCAAGAAATCAAAAATGTTGTCGCCTCGTCATGCTTATTTTTAATAAATAAACATGTTGGGTTTGGTTTATATGAAAAAGGGATATTCAGTTTTATTAATATTTTTTCTTGTATTGTTTTCCTCTGCTTTTGCACAAATAAAGCGGGCGAATCGCTACTACGAGAATTTTGAGTATTCCAAAGCAATTCCTCTTTATAAAAAAGCCCTCAAGAAAAAAGAAAGTACCGAAGCACTGGAGCGTATCGCTTATTCTCACCGGAGGATCAAAGATTACGAAAAAGCAGAGTTGTACTATGCCCGTTTGATGAAACAAACAGACGTGCGTCCGATCAATCATTTTTTTTATGGACAGGTATTAAAAGCAAACGATAAGCGTGATGAAGCTAGAGAACAACTTCGATTGTATGCAGAAGCATTTCCTCAGGATAAAAAAACAGAGACCAGTCTTAAGTCATTTAGTGAAATTAAAACCTGGATCTCACAAACACAAGAGTTTGAAGTAAGAACTTTAGATAATATTAATACCTCTCATTCTGAATTTTCTCCGGTTCTTTACAAGAATAAATTAGTGTTTGTATCCGATCGTTCACAAGATCTCATCAATAACAGTACCTATTCATGGGATGATCAGCCGTATCTAAATGTATTTGAATCCGAATTAAAAACGCAACCTGACGGCAATGTTCAGATCTCTAAAAAAGCAAAGTCATTTTCCTGGTTAGTCAACACCGAGTTTCATGACGGACCTGTATGTTTTAGTCCCGATGGAAATACAATGTATCTGACACGGGTAAATTATTTGCGAAATAAAAAAGATCCCAATTTTATAAACAGACCGCAGCTTTTTATTAGTCAGTTAAATAAAAATAAATGGGGTAAATTGCAATCATTCAAATATAATAACGAGGCCTATTCAATTGCTCATCCCGCTATTTCTCCGGACGGTCAATGGTTGTTTTTTGCATCGGATATGCCGGGTGGATTCGGGGGTATGGATATTTATGTGTGTAAAAAAGAAGGTGATGATTGGGGTGCTCCCAAAAATTTAGGAGATGAAGTAAATACAGAAGCAACAGAAGTTTTCCCTTATGTTCGTAAAGATGGTAAGTTGTATTTTTCTTCGGATGGTCATGCCGGATTTGGTGGACTGGATATATACTCCGCTATTAAAATTGAAGGGAAATATACTGTTGTTAAAAATATGAGTAATCCTTTAAATTCCAGCACGGATGATTTTGGGATCGTATTTACCGATGAAGAATTTACGAAGGGTTATTTCTCTTCTGATAGAAAGAATGGAAAAGGTTCGGATGACATTTATGGTTTTAACTGCTTGAATAAAGTGATCGCTGTATCCGGAAAAATTTTATTCAGTCGTGATGTGAACGATCCGGTTAAAAATACAAAAGTGATGTTGTTCCGTGAAGGAGATGAGGTAATATTGAGTGTTTCTAATACAGATTCTACTGGTTATTTTAGATTTGACAAACTTGATCCCGAATATAAATATTTGGTTAAACTGGATGAATCGGATCCTGTTGTAGCAGCTAAGAAAAAATATTTCTTGGCGGATGAAGAAGGACAGATCATACGCGTTACGGTTATCAATGATAGAGGCGAACGTTTTATTTTCCAGAATCTTCCTGCAAATCCCAATACATTGCCCGATCTGAATTCGGAGGATGTAAGTATTGCAGGTAAGTTAATGGTAGGTGATAATCCTTCCAAACCTGTAGCAAATGCTGTTGTGAACTTGTATAATGAAAAAGGAGACGTGATACAAACAACCACTACAACAGAAAATGGATCCTTTGTATTTACAGATCTTCCTGCGGATAAAAATTTCTTGGTTCGATTAGATGAAGCAGATGCAAAGTTGACTCCGAATGCAAAAATTCAATTAACAACCAAAGATGGTAAAGTGATCGGTTCTGAAAAAGTAAATGAAAAGGGAAACTTCTCCTTTACACTTCTTGCGGGAGAAAATAATTCTTTGAAAGAGTTAAGTGTTTCTGATAGCGAATTAAAAATTGATCTAAAAGGAAAGTTGTTGGATGAGTTCAAGAATCCATTGAGTAGCACAACGATCAATCTTGTGAACGAAAAGGGAGAGGTCTTAAAATCTACTCAAACCAGCTCAATGGGAGAGTTTAAGTTTTTCGGACTCAATGCTAATAAAAATTTAGATTTTACTTTGAACGAAAATGAACAGCAGTTGAAAGTTTTTAAAACACTTTATATAACTGACGCTAATGGAAATATCATCAAAGAAATAACAAGATATCAAGGTGCCTTCAAGTTTACTTTATTACCTAGTGATCAGAAAAAGATGGGAATCATTTATGCGGAAGATCCTGCTTTAAAGCCATTTGCAAAAGCACAAAAGAATCAAGCCATTGCCGGAAATGTTTTGTATGGTGGAAATCCGGACAAGCCATTGGCAAATGTTAATGTGTATCTCTATAATGAAAACGGAGTCCAGGTTCAATCTGCACTGACAGATCAATTGGGTGCATTTGTATTTAATGAAATATCGGCCAACGAAAATTATACCTTGAAGCTAAAGCAGTCAGAGATCAAATTGCCTGCTGGAACAATTGTTAAGATCACCAACAGAGAAGGAAAAGTGATTGCAACAATGATCAGTCAGCCGGAAGCCGATTTTGTGTATAGTTTGTTAGCTCACGATGATAATTCTTTGGGTGCTTTATTGGTTGATGATACGCAGTTGAAATTTAATATGAAGGGTAAATTGTTGACAGATGCTAAATTACCATTGGCGAATGCTACTGTCAACCTTGTGAGTGAAAGTGGAGCTGTCCTAAAAACAACTAAAACCGGTGCGGATGGCGATTTTAATTTTTATGGTCTTCCGGCAAATAAAGACTTGTTATTTGCTTTAAATGAGAATGAAGAAGTAGTTAAACCATTTGCAAAATTATACCTAACAGATGCGCAAGGAAATATTATTAAAGAATTTAGCCGTTATCAGGGACAATTTAAATTTACCCTATTAGCATCTGAACAGAATAAGATGGGTACAATTGAAGCAGAAGACCCAAAAGTGAAATTCAACCCCTCTGTTTTAGCCGGAAATGTGGTATATGGCGATTCTTTAAAAGCTTTGCCTGAGACAAATGTGTATTTGTATAATGATAAAAATGACTTAGTGCAAACGTCACTTACCAGCGCATTGGGTGCTTTTGTATTCAATCAGATCGATCCTAAGCAGAATTACACATTGAAGTTAAAACAGTCGGAGATCAAATTGCCTGTTGGTACTGTTGTGAAAATTACAGACAGAAGCGGTAAAGTGTTGGCAACCATGATCACTGAGTCGCAAGGGGATTTTGTGTACACGCTTTTATCTGGAGAGAACAATACCTTGAAACAAATGCTGGTGGAGGATGAAGGATTTAAATTTGATATGAAAGGGAAGTTGTTGAACGATGCAAAAGCTCCGTTGGCAAACGCAACGATCAAATTAGTTAATGAAAAAGGAGAAATTTTAAATATCACAAAAACAGCTACAGATGGTTCGTTTAAGTTTATTGGATTACCTGCAAACAGAAACCTTACGTTTGCATTAGATGAGAACGAGGAGGTAGTAAAACCATTTGCTACCTTATATTTAACTGATGCAGCCGGGAATATCATCAAGGAGTTTAAGCGTTATCAAGGTGCGTTCAATTTTACATTGTTAGCTGCTGAACAAAATAAAATGGGAACTGTTTATGAAGAAGATACTTGGTTGAAATCTATCGGTCAGATCAATGGTAATGCAGTAGATTCAGTAATAAACATTGAGAATATCTATTATGATTTTGCAAAACATACCATTTTGCCACAGGCACAGCTTGTATTAGATAAAGTTGTAACGGTAATGAAGAAAAATCCGAATATCAAAGTGGAGCTTTCTGCCAATACCGATTCCAGAGGTTCTGCTGCTTATAATCTTGACTTGTCAATCAGAAGAGCACGTGCTGCAGCTGACTATATCGTTTCAAAAGGAATAAGTCGTAAACGTATCGTTTCAAAAGGATTTGGTGAGTCCCGCCTGGTTAATGGTTGTTTAGATGGAGTATTATGTCCGGAAGAAGAACATGCGAAAAACAGACGTACTGAGTTTAAAATATCACGTATCAAATAATAAAATTCGGCACAATAAATGCATTGTGCTCTAAAAAAAGGATCATGAAAAAAATATACGCTTTATTAATAGTTGTTTTGATTGTTTTAAGCACAAATGCTGCTTTAGCTCAGAATCCGCACCCATGGGAATTTGGATTAAATGGTGGTGCCGCTTGGTTGAAAAGTGACGTCAAAATGAAAAAGCTGGGATTTGGCGGTGGCTTTACCTTCGGACAGTCCTATTGCTATAACGAAACAAGTCCATTATTCTGGGGCTGGAGATTCCGTTATTTAGGAGCCAACACCTATGGTCAAGACCATGAAAAATCATTTGGAATAAAGAACAACCTTGTGTTGAATAATCCGGATGATACTACGGTGAATTATTTTAATAATGGTGGTTTTGTGTATCAAAATTATAAAACCTCATTAAGTGAATTTTCATTGGAAGTAAAATTGGGTGCGAATCGTTTAAGACATAAAACAGGAATATTGATGTATGTTTTTGGTGGGGCAGGTCTCACAAAAGCTGTTACCAGCATCGATCAGTTGGATGGTAATAATATGCGATACGATTATTCTTTGGTTGATTCTTCGGGAAGTTCCGGTAGAAATGAAGTGTTGTCGCGTTTGAATGATATTTATGACGGCAAGTATGAGACGATCGCAGAAGGAAGCAAAAATCCAAAATGGCGTTTTATGCCTTATGTTGGAGCCGGTTTAGGTTATCAATTCACCAAAGGGTTTTCGATGGGAGTGGAACATAAGATGACATGGACAAGAAACGATCTGGTAGATGGACAGCAATGGACCAACACAAATGATTATACCGGAACGAATGACATGTACCATTATTCTTCTGTTTGGATGAAATTTAGTTTTGGAGGAAAAGGTCGTACAACGTCTAGTACTTCTAATAATTCGAATGTAAATAATTACTCCAATAACAACACAACAAACAATACGAATAATAATACCAATACCAATACAACAGTTACTACCAATACGGTAACCTCTGTAGAAGCTCCGAAAGTAGCATTTACATCTCCTTCTTCTAATCCGTTTAACACCAACCAAAGTACGGTAACTGTTACAGCAACCGTTACAGGGGTGAATGCTTCCAGTGGGATCAATTTGATCTATAATGGTTCTTCTGTATCCGGGTTTACTTATGTGAATAATACGCTTACTTATACAACCAATTTGGCAAATGGAAGCAATAGTTTCATCATTAATGCTACAAATAGCGGTGGCACTGGAACAGCTTCCATGAATGTGGTATATACACCTCCTGTTGTATCTACTCCAGCTCCTGTTGTTAGTATCACTAATCCGGCTGCCAATCCATTTAATACGACACAAGGTTTGATCATTGTAAATGGCGCTGTTCAAAATGTGACCTCTAAATCACAAATTCAGGTGACAGTAAATGGAGTAGTGGATAATAATTTTTTATATAACACGGCTGCAAAAACATTCTCTATTTCAGCCAACTTGATACCGGGAGCAAATGCTTTTGTTGTTACAGCAACGAATGCCGGTGGTTCTGATTCCCGCTCGGTGACAGTGATCTACCAACAACCGATCGTTCAGAATAATCCAACGCCAGCTCCTGTTGTTACATTCCTTACCCCAAATGCGAATCCTTTTACAACCTCAAATGCTACAACCAATGTCGTAGCGAGTGTATTGAATGTTAGTTCTCAAAGTCAGATCGTTTTAACGCAGAACGGTATCATCACACCATTCTCATATAATGCTTCTAACCGTCAATTGAATTATAATGCACTGCTTCAACAGGGTTCTAATACAATTACAGTTACTGCTACAACACCAAGCGGAACAGATAGTAAAACAATTACGATCATCTATAATAAACCGGTAACTGTTGCCGCTCCTGTTGTAACGATCATTAATCCGAATGTACCTGTGTTTAATGCTTCCGTTTCTCCTAGTCCGGTTTCTGCTACTATTCAAAATGTTACAGCAATTGGTCAAGTTTCGGTGACCGTGAACGGCTCACCGGTACCAACGAGTTCTTTGAATTTCAATGTAGCAAGTGGCTTATTGAATTTTAATGCCAATTTAATTGTTGGTGCAAACACAATTACCATTATGGCTACCAATGTAGCGGGTATGGATAGTAAGTCAACTACGATTGTTTATGAACAGGCAGCACCTCCGGTTGCTCCTCCTGTAGTAACAATTACAAATCCTACTTCTAATCCGTTTACAACAACAATGGCAACCCAGCTGGTGAATGCGAATGTGATGAATGTAAATACTCAAAATCAGATCAGTGTAAGTTTGAATGGTGCAGCAACTGCATTTGTCTTCAATCCTTCCACCAAACAATTGTCGCTTACAGCGAATTTGATCCAAGGTGCGAATGTGTTGACAATTACTGCTACCAATGCTGTAAGTAGTGATTCTAAATCAACCACTATTATTTATAATAAACCGGTTACTCAACCTGCACCGGTGGTAACGATCACAAGTCCGGCAACAACTCCTTCAACTGTAACAAGTACTCCTGCTCAGATCAAAGCAACGATCCAACATGTAACAGCTGTTGGTCAATTATCCGTTACGGTGAATGGAGCACCTTTAATGACAAGTGCCCTGTCTTTCAATACCGGCAATGGCCAATTAAGTTTTAATGCTAATTTAGTACAAGGTGCCAATACGATCACTGTATCCGCAACGAATGTTGCAGGTGCTGATAGTAAAACAATAACGGTTATCTATAATCAACCTGCTCCGGTTGTTATCCCTCCTGTAATTACAATTGTGTCGCCATTGGGAAATCCTTATGCAACAAGTGTTAATACTGAAACGGTGAGTGCAACAGTTGCGAATGTATCTGCATCCAACCAGATAACGGTTAAATTGAACGGGGTTACTGTTCCATTCAATTTTAATCCTTTGACACAGCAATTAACAGTAGTTGCGAATTTGATAGCCGGTTCAAATGTGATGGTTATCTCCGCCTCAAATGCTGCGGGATCCGATTCTAAAACGATCACGTTGAATTATAGCTTACCTGTTCAGGTGAGTCCTCCCGTTGTTACGTTCTTAAACCCAAGTACGGCAACAGCAAACTCTTCAACGGATACGTATGCTGTTCTTGCACAAGCGTTAAATGTAAATACAGCTAATCAGGTGGTTGTTAAAGTGAATGGTACTACTATTACAAACTTTGTGATGCAGCCCATCACTAAAAAGATCTCTTTTACAGCTAATTTGAGATTAGGACCGAACACGATAACGGTTACGGCTACGAATAATGGTGGAACGGATAGTAAATCGGTTACGATCACCTATACAAGAACGATCAATCCAATCTCTCCGGATACTTTAAATACTCCGAATAGTCCGGGCAGACCGAACAAGCCAAATTTAAATATTGGAGGTGTAGGAACAACAATTGCCGGATTGCCGGTTATAACGGTTGGGCTGCCTGCAACAACTCCATTTACTACATCTGATGCTGTTTATACGATTGGAGGTTCGATCAGTGGCGTAACATCATCTTCGGATATTGTCATTAAACAAGATAACGTTGCCGTACCTTTTAACTATTTAGCGAATAAGAAAACATTCTCAGCTACATTGAATTTGGTGACAGGTACAAACACCATTGTTATTGAAGCAAGAAATAGTTCCGGTACTAAAACCCAAACAATTATTATCAATAAACAATAGTAAGATTTAACCGATAAAAAAAAGCAGGCATTTGCCTGCTTTTTTTATTTAGAAACAATTTATTCTCATTTCCTGCGTTCGCCTAAAATTCGTACATTCGTAGCTTGAAATAAAGCTTAAAAAGGATCATGATCAAGGGAGTTTTTCAATTTATTAAGAGTAAAACATTTTTAAAACATCTGGGAATTTATCTGGGCGTAATGATCTTGTTGATCCTGATCATTACTTATTGGCTTAATTCTACCACCAAGCATGGAGAATCAATAAAAGTTCCCGATTTTAATGGAGTGAAACTCGGGGACCTGGATCAATTTGTGGCCGATAAAAAAGTTCGTTATTTAGTGATCGATTCTATTTATGATCTTCAGTCGCCAAAGGGTGTTGTTGTCCGTCAGGAACCGGAAGCGAATGCGGAAGTGAAAGTGAAAGAAAACAGAATGATCTATTTATATGTAACATCCATTTTACCTCCAAGTATAGAAATGCCTAAGTTGATCGATCGTTCTTTACGTCAGGCGACAGCCATGATCACTTCCTATGGATTAAAACTAAACCCTGCTATTAAATTTGTTCCCGATCAGTGCGCAAAC
This sequence comes from Bacteroidia bacterium, assembly GCA_016786925.1. Lineage (GTDB taxonomy): Bacteria > Bacteroidota > Bacteroidia > 2-12-FULL-35-15 > 2-12-FULL-35-15 > 2-12-FULL-35-15. The sequence continues at coordinate 9,796 of JAEUTU010000023.1, read as the reverse complement.
TGTGTATTGGATCAATTAGTAAAAGGGAAACGGATCGCTCCCGGTGATATCATCGAAAAAGGAACGGTTATCACACTTGTTGTCGGAAAAGGCTTGAGTGACGAAGAAGTAGGAGTTCCTTGTCTATTTGGTCTGGGAAGAAAAGATGCGATTCAAAAATTAGCTGAATCCTCCTTGAGTATTGGAGTTGTTACATACGATGAGCCTAAAGATTCTGCGATCTCAGTTGTTTACCGTCAATCTCCTTCATGTGGAAAAGATAATAATGTGAACATGGGGGCAACTGTTGATCTGTATATGACGTCTGATAAAAACAAAGTTCCTGCGGTTTCAATGCCTGCAGAAGATGCTAAAAATAGTGACTCTGAATTCGATGAATAAAAGATTGATATATATTTTAACGTGGATGCTATTCCCATTTTCTCTTTTCTCTCAGGGGATCAGTGAAAATACGCTTACCGTAAATCCCGTTTTAGTAAAAGAGCATGCGCGCTTAAGTACACAATTCCGCACCGCATCCCTTTTCGATACACTTATACTGGGTGCTAAAGGTATCTTTGACGACTTCTCTTATGATGGTCCTTATCCTGATACAGCTTTGTGGATAGATAATAATGTGTTTGTAAATAATGGATATGCCAAAGCTCCCATAACTATCGGGGTAGCTACTTTTGATGGGGTTGATTCCTCCGGTTTTCCGTATAATTTTGCAATGGCATCGGGAGCTACCGGCATTGCGGATTACCTTACTTCTAAGCCGATCAATTTAAACTACGCTGCATCGGACTCTATTTATTTTAGTTTTTATTATCAACCGCAAGGTTTAGGAAATGCACCTGAACAAGCCGATTCATTAGTAGTGGAGTTTAAGGGGCCGGGAACATTGGCATCATGGGATAGGGTATGGGCTCACAAAGGTACAAATCTGGCCTTAAATGATAGTAGTTGGACCTTGGTGATGATACCTGTGAAAGATACGACCTATTTGAAAAACGGGTTTCAATTCCGTTTTAAAAATTATGCAACCCTCAGCGGTAGTTTAGATCATTGGCATGTTGATTATGTATATTTGAATAGGGTTAGAAATATCAATGACACCACATTCGAAGATATTTCATTTGTGTATAACAACACATCCTTGATCAATGATTATACGGCTATTCCTTGGCGACATTATTCGGCAGCGAATATGAAGTCTGCTTATTCTACTTCGATCAGAAATAATCATACGGCAACAAAAAACGGAAGTTTTGTGTATTCCATTTATGATGAGAATAATGTTCAGGTAAATACAACTTATTCCGGGGGGAATATCAATATCGATCCCTACGATCCGAATGGTTATTTGAGTTATACTCCTTTTACAAATCCACCCCTTAACTATACGATTCCGGCTTTAACGGATTCTTCGAAATACACCATTGAATGTGTGGTAAATTCTACTCCCGATTTCTACAGAGAGAATGATACGATCCGTTATGTTCAGGAGTTCTCCAACTATTATGCATACGATGATGGGACAGCTGAATCTGCCATTGGTTTAAGTACACTGTATGCGCAATTGGCTCAAAAATATACCACAACCACTCCTGATACCTTGCGTTGTATAGATATTTATTTCAATCCTATTTTAACCAATGCGGAGCTTTATACATTCCGTTTAAAAGTATGGGCGATGGCGGGTTCCGTTCCGGGTGTTGCAGTTTATACAACCGATACTGTTTTATCTCCTGCTTATGGTCAGTTAATGCCTAATCAGTTCATTCGTTATTATTTGCATGAGCCTCTGTATTTAAATGCAGGAACATTCTTTATTGGGTTTATTCAGAATACCAACCAATTTTTAAATGTTGGTTTGGATAAGAATATCAACACCTCTGATAAAGTATATTACAATATTGCGGGAAGCTGGGCTTTATCGCCTTATCCGGGATCTGTCATGATGCGCCCGGTGTTTGGTCCTGCAACTGATTTTACAGGAGTAGCCGATAAAGATGCAAGTGAACAAGAATTGACCGTTTATCCAAATCCTGCTCGTGATCAATTGAATGTGGTATTGAAAAATGTAAATAATACTCAACTAAGATCCTATCGTATTCTAGATATTAGCGGCAGAGAAGTGATGCAAAATGTTTTTATGGATCATAATTCCATTGATGTTGCATCGTTAAAAGCTGGTATCTATTTTCTATCAGTAACTACTACTAACGGAGTGATCAATAAAAAGATCGTGATCTCCAAATAAAATCATCATCGAAAATGAATGAAGAATTAGAATTGCCGGAAGAGCAGGATGGTGATCAGGAATTGTATGAACACTATCGGGTGGTTGCTGACAAAGGGCAGGAGCCATTACGTATTGATAAGTTTTTAATGAATCGTGTGCAGAATGCTACACGTACTAAAATTCAGCAGGCGGCAGAGAATGGAAATATTCTGGTAAATGAAAAGCCTGTAAAATCCAACTATAAAGTTAAGCCTCATGATGTGATCACCGTAGTGTTTGCACATCCACCTCGTGAGATCGAGTTGATCCCTCAAAACATTCCGATCGACATTGTGTATGAAGATAACGATCTGATCATCGTTAATAAACATCCGGGGATGGTTGTTCATCCAGGGTATGGTAATTATAAAGGAACTTTAGTGAATGCATTGGTGTATCATTTTCAGCAATTGCCGGTAAGTAAATCGGGTGCTGCGCTTGAAACCAATAAAAAATCAACGGAACAGGCTGTTCTTCGTCCGGGATTGGTGCATCGCCTGGATAAAAATACAAGTGGTATCATGGTGGTTGCCAAGAGCGAGATCGCTATGACCAAATTAGCACAGGATTTCTTCGACAGAAATTTAGATAGAAAATACATTGCCTTGGTATGGGGAGATTTTAAGGAAGATAGCGGAACTGTAGTAGGGAATATCGGTCGTCATTTAAAGGATAGAAAACTAATGGATGTATTTCCCGAAGGAAGTGAATACGGAAAACATGCGGTAACACATTACAAAGTGTTGGAACGTTTTGGTTATGTTACCTTGATCGAATGTAAATTGGAAACAGGCCGTACACACCAGATCCGTGCACACATGCAGCATATCGGTCATTCTTTGTTCAATGATGATACGTATGGAGGAAATAGAATTTTAAAGGGGACTACCTTTGCGAAGTACAAGCAGTTTGTAGATAATTGTTTTGAGTTACTACCCCGCCATGCCTTACATGCCAAATCATTGGGTTTTAATCACCCTACTTCCGGCAGGTATATTCATTTCGATTCCGAATTACCGGAGGACATGCAGGCAGTGATCAAAAAATGGAGAACCTATGCTAACAGCAATGGCTTTGAAGAAGAAGCCATTCAGGAAGATCACACCAAGATCAAAAAGTAATTTACTCTTTCTCGTGTTTTAATATTTTGGCATCCAAAACAAATGTGCCAAAAGGAAGTAAGGATGCAATAAAGGCGTACGTTATTTTCTTTAAATCCCATTTTCTTTCCGATTGAACTTGATATAAATAGAATACGTAAGCAACGAATAACATTCCGTGTAACATACCGATCACTTTATTGGCTGTTGGCATATCATAAAGATATTTAAGTGGCATGGCAATTCCAACGAGTAGAATGAACGATATCCCTTCCAGCAGGGCCACCATTCTGAATATCTTAAGTGTTGATTTCATAGGACTTTTTTTAACCTTACAAAGATACTTCTTTTAATAGCTTTATAGAAAAGAAAAAGCCCCACATTTCTGTGAGGCTTTTTTATTAAGATGATCTTTATGGTAATGTAATGTTATATACATTTCCATTGATGGTAACCGTAGCGGCATTGTCGCATGTACCGTTTCCAAAGTTGATGAAACGCGTTGCTTTTCCGTTAGGAGTAATACCTACTTGTCCCGCAACAAAATATCTACAACCGATATCTCTTTTTAATGCCTGAACAATGTTTGCTGTGAATGTATTTCCGGATGCGCTGGTTCCGTTTCCTGTGCCGGTAATTAAGTAAGAGTCATCATTCCATTGCGGAGTGGTTTCGCCTGCTACCCATTCGCGCTGACGAGCAGATGTCCATGTAATTGTTCCAGCTCCGTTTGCTTTGATGATCTGACCGCTCACAGAAATAGAGTACACTAAATTTCCTGTGGCATTTCGTCCGTTATTGGCCACTGTTTTTGTTCCCAATAATTGGTTGTCATTCACAAAATAATTCGTGAATGTGATCGTATGTACCGATCCGGAATCACGATATGCACCTGTATAGGATACGTTGATGATCCCTCTTCTGTTTCTTCCATCGCTGCAAGGACAATTGGTTGCTCCAAAGTCGATCGTTAACAGGCGTGGACTTACGGTTGTATCATGTGTAATAGTTGCACAAGCGCTGGTGATAGAACGTTCTCCTAAGTTGATCGGATTCAAATAAGAGGTTAATGTGCCTGTGGAAGCTTCGTCAGCAATGTTGTTCACGTCATTGAACGATCCTTCTGCCAAAGCATGATCTCCGGCAATTCCGGTTTCTGTATCATTATCATCTTCCTTTCTGCAAGAAGTGATCAATACACTTAATGAAAGTGCAATGGATAGGTAAGTAAATAGTTTTTTAGTTTTCATGGTATAATGTTTTTTTGTGTAGGACGAACAAGTATTCAAAAAGTTTAACAAAGTTGATACTTTTTATAATTAAAAACAAAATCAGTTAATTCAGGGATCATTTCCCTTTTTTTGTAGGCACCATCTGTCTGATGAAGGCAAACCCGTTTTTCCCGTTTTCTGTGAAAACACCCTGTTTGGCATTTTTAATATCTTCTATGGAATAAAAAGCAGTCGGGTTGTGTTCACTGATCAATTTTACCACATCTCTGGTGTTTTTTCTTTTTACTATGGTAAAGATCATTTTTACAGGCCCCATAGCTCCTTGAGCATCTACTATTGTTACTCCATGATTCTCATTCTTTAATGCTTCCAACAAACTTTCATAACTTTGGTTGGTGATGATTCGGATCACTTGCAAGCCTAATGCTAAACGTTCTTCAATTCTTAAACCCACATAAGTGCCGGTGGCAAAACCGCCAGCCCAAGCCAGATAACAGGCCACATTGTTGAGGTTTTTCATCACCTGCGCTACTACCACGATCCAAATTAGTACTTCAAAAAATCCGAGTATCGGCACAATCTTGCGAAATCCTTTGGAGATGAATACATGACGAAGCGTTCCTAAGCTTACGTCACACAAACGGGAGAAAAAGATAATAATAGGAAGTATGATCCAGCTGTAATAATCAAATCCTTCTGTAACTACTTGTAATGTCATGTTCAATAATTCTATATGTAAAAGTAGAGCATAAAAAAAGTCCTCCGTTTCTTGGGAGGACTTTTTAACTAACACCGGATTGTTTATTCAGATGCTTAATTGGTAATGACCAATTTGTTTGTTTTCCTTCTGTCGCCAACCATTAAGCTATAATAATACATGCCGGCTTTTAAATTTTTCCGGTTGAATACATGTGTATGTATTCCTGCAGGCAGAGTTGTATTTACAGGCGTTTCGATCAATCGACCACATTCATCCCAGATAGAGAGTGTTACCTGCTCTCTTTTACTGGTTTTGTATTCAATGGTTGTTTGATCCATCATCGGGTTAGGATAGTTTGTTAAGTATAGTTCTTCTTTGCTATTCTCAATATCCTTGATGCTTACAATGTCGTTTACACTGGTAATATTTGCAGAGAAGATACCATTGGAGTGAGTTGCTACTACAACCAATCCATCGGAGGTTCTGTAATCGATCATGTCGCATACTGCATTTCCAATAGTGTTAGCACCTTGTTGTACCCAAACAGTAGAGGTGCCATTCAATGTGTCTGTTGCATACACGCCTGTACTACCCGCAACCATATAGATCACACCATCACTCACAGGAATGATACTTGCCCAACGTATAGATGGTCCTGAGCCTGTGCCATTAATATTAGCTTCTAAATTTCCTCCAACTTTGGTCCAGTTTGCACCGGCATCAGAAGTATAAAATAAGCTGTACACATTGTAGTTGGAGAATACGATCAATACATTATCACCATCATTAGGATCAACTGCAATACAACTCATATTGCCTGCTGATGGAAAAGAAGTAGGGGAAATGTCGACAGGAGTTGGTGTTCCTACATTTGCATTATCTACTTTGTAAATGCGTTTTTTGTCGGTTCCGTAATACACTCTGTTAGCAGGAACTTTACAAGCTGTTACTGCTGTGATCTCAGAATTGACTGTTGGAACCGAATCTGCAAATCGTACCCAGTTGGTGCTGATCGAATCCCAGTTGTTTGCTAAAGGAATACCGGAGAGGTCATCATTTCTCCATAAATATTTACCACCTGCCAAGTACATGATATTGTTGTTATTTGGATCAAGTGTATATGGATTGATGAATTGTGGTTTTTCCAAACCGATAGGGTCGATACGTGCATGTGCTGTTCTGTTTCCATTGGCATCCAATGTAGCTTTCATCATTTTTCCGTTTTGAATGGAGAAGTAATACATACTTTGATTATCGGCAATGGCGCAATACGAACCATCTCCTCCTCTTGGTGTTACCCATGGATCGGTTGGATTGGCTGAGTTGGTGTACCAGGATCCATTATCTTGTGCGCCTGCAACAATAATGTTGTTGTTGGGTGTAGCATGATCAATAGCTACAGTATAGAACATAGTCGTTAAATAACCATTGTTCAAGGATTGCCATGTAATGCTCGATGCCGTATCATTCGTTGTTTTGAAAACACCACCATCGTTAGCGCTAAACATTACATACGGATTGGATGGAAGGAATTCGATCCAATGCTGATCGGGATGATGATTGGCGTAGGAGTTGATCACCGGTAAAGCAGAGAACTGTTCGTAACCTCCAATGAAGGTTGTATTAGTTGAATCATTGAATGCAGAAGTGGAACGGTAAAGATTTGTTCCGCCAATGTAAACGATGTTTGATTGAGTTGGATGTACTCTTACGATCATGTCGTATGAACCTTGCACTTGCCATTTGTCGAACATACCTCCTGAATTAGGTAAGTTTTGTGACAAAGTATCCCATGTTCCATTTGCTCCTGCGCCATCACCTGTTAAATAGGTATATCTGTAAAAGCTATTCCATTCTGAATTGCCTTGCCAATCAACTGTTTCTTTTCCGAAGCCCGGTGTGTTCGCTAAAAAATACACTTCATTCTCATTGGATGGATTGATGCCGATCACAATACGATTGTAGGCTGTAGGGAATCCTGTTGGAGTGATGTTGGTGAATGTAACTCCATCAGTTGATCTCCAGATTCCTTTTTGTGATCCATCATCACTTAAAGTGGTATATACAACACCTGTTGATGTAACAGCTACGTCTGTAAAATAAGAACCTCCGCTTCTTACTGCTGTCCAACTTGTTCCTCCATTCATACTTCTATACACAGCTCCGTAAGTAGCTGCATACACTTCACTGATGGTATCATGTTCAGAATTGTCATTGGCTACATTCCAGAATAATTGCCAGTTAGATGAGAATTGTTGAGGATTCCCACCAGCTGTAGCAGTAATTGGTGTCCAAGTTACACCACCATCTGTTGATTTGAACATACCGTCTCCTAAATAATATGCACCACCTGCACTTGCAGATGCTCCATAGGCTTCACCACTTCCGTAATACCATACGTTGGTATGTCCCGGTCGTTTATCTTGTACCAAACAGGTAGCATTTTTTAACTGCGACATGGTATTGGTCATGTTCCAGGTAGCACCACCATCTACACTTAACCACATACCACCCGATGCCGATCCTGCTAATATTCTGTTCTCATTGCTTACATCTATTCCAAATGCACGTGTTCTTCCACCTACATTCCATGGTCCACGATTCGTAAAGTTGATCGTTCTGCTTAAGTTAGCATCTGATGGTAATGTTGCTGCAAATGCTAATTCTTTCTGACGGATGTTATCAGGAATTCTTCCTGTAGCAGGATCAGCCAAACGTTTACGCTCCCACAAGGCACGTTTACTGGCACCGTGTACCATTCCTTCCTCTGTGCCATTTCCGGTACGTTTTGTTTTTTTGATCCCTCCATCATTGGAGATATAGGTAATAGCCGATGCAGAAAATGCGATCGCGAATAAAAAAGTAAAAGTATGTTTCATTATTTTTTTGTTAGGAATACCAAATATACAAAATCAGAATTTAATATTTCTTCTTCATCTCTTCCACAATATCAAATACAGCGGGACAAATTTCAGTGTTCTTCATGGTGAGGTCCAGCAATTGATAAAAACGTTTTCTGTTAGTATGCGGATATTCTCTGCATGCAGTCGGCCGGTCTTCATAGATCAAACAATAATTCTCCGGATCAAGGAATGGGCAAGGTGCCACATTCAGCACATAATCATTGTCCTCATCCATATGCAGGTATTTGCCAATAAAATCACCCGGACGCATTTTTAATCGTTTGGAAATTCTATCGATATCGATGTCTTTAAAAATAGGACTGGTTGTTTTGCAACAGTTGGCACATTGCAAACAATCGATCTTTTCAAATGCTTCCTCATGCAGGGCATGTACAACATCATCCAGATCTTTCGGCTTCTTTTTTTTGAGTTTGTCGAATAGCTTTTTATTGGCCGGTTCGGCATTCTTTGCTTTTTCTTTTAAATTACTTAAATCCATCATTTGTATTTCCCTGCGAAATTAACAAACATCCATTGCGATTAAAAACTATTTTTGTGGCATGCGTCATTTATTTGTTCTCTTATTGTTTTCGCTCAGCTCCTTTGCACAGGAAACCTCTTTTCAGGTGCACGGACATCGTGGCTTCAGAGGAAAGTATCCGGAGAACACCATTCTTGCTTTTAAAGAAGCAGTGAAAGCAGGAGTTTATGCCATTGAGTTGGATGTTATCATCTCGCAGGATTCACAAGTGGTGGTGTCGCATGAACCCTGGTTCAATCCGAAGATCTGTAGCAAGCCTGATGGTACTGCCTTAAAAAAAAGTAAGAAAGGAAATTTGTATCATCTTACCTACGATTCCATCAAGCAATACGATTGCGGAAAACGTCAGCATCCTAAATTCCCGGAGCAGATCACTTCTACTCAATACAAACCTTTGTTGCACGATGTGATCGATAGTATCGATCTGTTTTGCAAAACGAATCACTTACCACTTGTGCATTATAACATCGAGATCAAAAGCCGCAAGATCATACAAGGTCGTTATCATCCTGCTCCTGAAGTGATCGTTGATCTGCTGCTGAAAGAATTAAAGTTATTTAATATCAATGAGCGTATCCTCATTCAATCCTTCGATAGAAGATGTTTACAGGAAGTACATCAAAAAGCACCATCCATCCGCACAGGTTTGCTGGTAGCAAATTTGAAGTCGTTTAAAAAGAATATCAAAAAATTGGGATTCAATCCTTATATGTACAATCCGAACCTCAAATTGATCAAGAAGAAAACCATCCATCAGGCACATGCCAAAGGTGTAAAAGTGGTGGTGTGGACCGTGAATGAGCTGTCTGACATGGATAAACTTCGACAAATGGGAGTAGATGGGATCATTACCGATTATCCCGATAAGGCGATAAAACGCTGAAAATCAATAATAAAAACCTTGGTTTGTAGTCCCAAAACATAATTCCAAGTTAATGCCGATTTTTTGGTCAATCCATGAAAATTTTCTTATTTTGCAAGCTCAAATTTAGTTTACAAAAACCAAGTAAACCCAAATAGAATTCAATTATGAAGGTAGGTATTCCATCGGAAA